>CAKAQU010000020.1 GCA_916720335.1 uncultured Moraxella sp.
ATTTACCTTTACCACCACGACGTTGTGCTTCGTAGTCGGTAAGCGGTTGATATTTAACATAACCTTCGTGAGAAAGGGTCACAACCACATCTTCTTGAGCGATTAAATCTTCTATAGACGTCCATTTTTTACAAAAAGCCTATTATAATAATTTGTGGTTTTTTATTCCACCCGAATCCCTAGAATTATTGGGGTGCCATTACGAATTATACCAACTGTTACCACGCCCGTTTGTGGCAAACTTTGAGCGGCCTTTTTAAAAGCAGTAACGTTATAAGTAGGCATTTGATTTAAACTAACAATAATATCACCAACTTGAAGTCCTGCCCTTTCTGCCAAACTTGACATTTCAATCGAACTAATTACAAGTCCTCCACGCACATCATAAGCTGATAACATTGCATTTTCGCTACTGGTTAGCTCTTTAACTCGCAAACCCAATCTTGCTTTATCACTATTGATATTGCTAGCTGCCATATCTTGCGGGCTGTCTGCAAAAACCCCTTGCAGTGTCAGTGATTTTTTATCCCGCCAAATACCCAAGCTAAAAGGTTGTTGAGATTTAGCACGATTCAGCTGATTTAGTAATTCTGATGCTTGAGTGATGGTTTGACCATTAAAGGATAGCACAACATCACCTGCTTTTAAGCCCGAACGCTGAGCAGGACTATCTGGAGCCACACGAGTTACAACCGCCCCTTTAGGTTTATCAAAACCATAGGCTTCTGCTAAATTGCGGTCAATGTCTTGCAGTCCAACACCCAAATACGCTCGCACAACTTTACCATTTTGTTTGATTTGCTGATAAATATCCATAGCTGTATCAATTGGAATGGAAAAGGATAAACCCATGTAGCCACCTGTTCCACTAAAAATTCGTGAATTCACTCCAACTACTTCGCCATTTTGATTGAATAATGGCCCACCTGAATTTCCCGGATTTAATGCCACATCAGTTTGGATAAATGGTACGGTTGCTTCTTTGCTGATGTTGCGTGATTTGGCAGATACAATTCCTGCTGATGCCGAATAATCAAAACCAAATGGCGAACCAATGGCTAAAACTGGTTCACCAACTTTTAAATTATCACCTTTTGCTATTTTTAAGGCAGGAAAATTCTTACCAACCACTTTGAGCACAGCAATATCAGATGCCTCATCAGAGCCAATCAATTTAGCATCCAATTCAGAACGGTCATTTAGTGTAACTGTGATGGATTTTGCGCCTGCAACCACATGATGATTGGTTAAAATATAGCCATCTGAGCTGACAAAAAATCCCGAACCATATCCATGTTCCACCGTTGGAATTTCAGGGGCGGCTTGATTACCAAAAAATTGACGCAGTACTTGAGCTTGATAAGCCAATGCCAATTCTTCATCACTGACTGGCTTGACAATACTAATTCGCACCACCCCGCCTGCCTCTTTTTCTACCAGTGATGAAAAATCCGTCATCACCGCTGAATGCGCGGGCATGATATATAAAATTGATGAAAAAACACCCAAAGAAATCGCAAGAACCCTACTTAATACATTTCTTTTTAATTTAGATGGTTTAACCATAAAATCTTGTAACATAAAAATCCCAGTTATTGTAAAAGATTATCGTTAGTATCCTAAAAACCTAAAATAACGTCAAGTTTTAAAAAGTAGTTAAACCTTAGTTAATTCTTACCAAATAACAACCGTATGACCATTTATTAATCAAACATTGCGTAAAATGTTTGTTTTATGTTTGCTAATTATGGTTTATGTTATAATAAGCCAACCGTTTTATGATACAAGATTAGACAATATAAATAATAGGTAGCCTATGAGCAATAATAATATGACACTCACCGACAATGCCGCCAAAAAACTGACTGCTTTAAAAGCCGCTGAAGGCAATCAAGACTTAATGTTACGGGTTTATGTAACTGGAGGTGGCTGTTCTGGGTTTTCTTATGGTTTTGATTTTGCGGATGAACTTGATGAAGACGATGCAACCTTTTTAAATGGCGATGCAACATTGGTGGTAGATAGTCTTAGTTATCAATATTTGCATGGCTCAACCATTGATTATCAAGAAGGTTTAGAAGGTTCTCGCTTTGTGGTAAATAACCCAAATGCAACCACGACTTGCGGTTGCGGCTCGTCTTTTTCCATTTAATTTTATTAAATTTCATTGTTTTTCATATATTTTTTAGGATTTTTGATATGGATTTTTCTGTATTTGGACAAAAATTTACCAAAAATAGCGGTATTTTGCAATTAATGGACGATTTAGGCAACGCCCTTAATAGTGATAAACCCATTAATATGCTAGGCGGTGGCAATCCTGCCAACATTGCCAAAGTCAATGATGCTTATCAAAAAATCCTACAAACCGCTCTAGCAGATGATACCGCACTAAAAAGTCTAACCAACTACTCTACACCACAAGGCGACAGCGCTTTTATTGACAGCTTAGTTCATTTTTTTAATCGTCATTATGATTGGAATTTAACCAAAGATAACATCGCTTTGACCAATGGTTCACAAAACGCTTTTTTTTATTTATTTAATTTGTTTTCAGGTCAATTTCAAAATGGCACTTGTAAAAAAATTCTTTTACCATTAGCACCTGAATATATTGGTTATGCTGATGCTCATGTTGATGGCACGCATTTTATTGCTGTACCACCAATAATTGAAAATGTTACTCACAATGGTGAAGATGGATTTTTTAAATATCGCGTGGATTTTGATAAATTAACCAATTTACCCGAATTACAAAATGGCGAAATTGGGGCAATTTGCTGTTCACGTCCAACCAACCCAACAGGCAACGTTTTGACCGATGACGAGATGGCAAAACTAAGTCAAATAGCCAAGACTTACCAAATACCGCTACTGGTGGACAACGCTTATGGTATGCCATTTCCCAACATTATTTATTCAAACACCACCTTAAATTTTGATGAAAATACAGTGTTGTGTTTTAGTTTATCAAAAATTGGTCTGCCCAGTGCCAGAACGGGCATTGTTGTTGCCAATCCAACCATCATCAAAGCCATTTCAGCGATGAACGCTATTATTGGATTATCACCAACACGCATTGGGGCGATGATTGCCAAGCCTTTATTTGACAATGACCAAATCATTCATCTTGCCAATGACGTTGTTAAACCATTTTATCAGCGTCAAAGCAGTTTTGCAGTCAGCCTATTAAAAGAGTATTTATCAGATTTACCTGTTAAAATCCATAAACCCGAAGGGGCGATGTTTTTGTGGGTGTGGTTTGAAAATATACCCGTTTCTACCCAGATTTTATACCAAAAACTTAAAGAACAAGGGACACTCATTATTCCAAGTGAGCACTTTTTTGTGGGCATGAATAGTAGTCATTATCGCCACGCTCATGAATGCATTCGCTTATCTATTGCCCAATCTGATGAGATTTTACAAAACGGCATTCAAACCATTGCAGCGGTGGCAAGAGATTTGTACCAAAAAGCCAACTTGTAAAATCGTAAAACTGTGTTATAATTTTTGGCTTGGGCAGTTGGTCGCAAATTGCCCAATATGGTTTGTTATTTCAAATTGATACATTTAATCAACCTAATCGTTAGGATTTTTATATGAGCTTTACTTTAAATGCGGTTATCCGTACAGATGCTGAACAGGGTAAAGGTGCGAGCCGCCGCCTGCGTAAAAACAACCTAGTGCCAGCAATTGTTTATGGCAAAGGTGAACCAAAAGCCATTTGTGTAAAATACAATGAGCTTGTACGTGCTTTAGAAGAAGAAACTTTTTTCACAAGCAACATCACGCTAGCTTTAGAAGGCGGTAATGAAACCGTTATCATTAAAGCCCTACAACGCCATCCAGCAAAAAGCACTCCATTACATGTGGATTTCCAACGTGCTTAATCGCTGATAGCGTCATTGCTATACCAGCTAAAGCCAATGAGTTTATCGTTGGCTTTTTTATTGAATTCAATGAAACCACCAATTTAAATCATCTTATTGGAAATAACCATGATTAAACTTATCATTGGGCTTGGCAATATCGGTACAGCCTATCAAGATACACGCCATAATGCTGGTTTTTGGTTTGTAGAAACATTGACAGAAAAATTTAACATCCATCTTGCTGACGATAAAAAATTTCATGGTCAAGTGGGTCGTGGAACAATCTATGGGCACGATATTCATCTACTTTTGCCTAATACTTTGATGAACCGTTCAGGACTTGCAGTTGCACCCATGGCAAAGTTTTACAATATCCGTAGTGATGAGATTTTAATCGCTCACGATGAGCTGGATATTGCAGCGGGCAACATTCGCCTAAAAAAAGGGGGCGGACATGGTGGACATAACGGACTTAGAGACATTGTGCCACATATTGGTGCGGATTTTTACCGTTTGCGCATTGGTATTGGGCGTCCAATCCATACATCTAAGGTAAGCGATTGGGTACTGTCTAAACCAAGTTTGGATGATAAAATCAGCATCGATAAAGCCATTGAATGCAGTATTGATGCTTTGGATTTATTACTAAAAAATGATGTGCAAAAAGCAACGAATCAAATTAATGGTTTTAAGCTATAAAAATTTATTTTAAATACAAAAAGCCCAAATGGGCTTTTAAAAAAATTTGGTGCGATTGGGGGGACTTGAACCCCCACGCCGTAGGCACTACCCCCTCAAGATAGCGTGTCTACCAATTCCACCACAATCGCAAGGGTTAGCATTTTAGCCAATTTATCATTCATTTTCAAGTGATTTTTTGATGATTGGCAAAACTGTATCTTTTGAAAAATGCAGTTCTATGGTTAATCTGGTTATGTCGCAAAAAATATCGTGCCATATCGATGCAATGTCATCAGCATCGATATTGGGTAATTTATCCAGATGAGTCATCAATAGCGGCGAACCAATAAATGCCAATCGTCTTATCCCGTTAAACCGCATTAAATCATAGATTTTTGGTTTTAGGTTTTTAATTGCTGTTTTTAGAGTTTGGCTACTGATGCGATGAGATACAAATTCTTGAGTAATAAGATTAACAATATATTCTGTGTGACCCGTTTGCACGCCAAGCCCTGTATGTTGCTTTTGCAGACGATTTATCATTGCTTGACCCAGCCCTAACTCACCTTGCATCGCACTTTTATAATAAATTTGATAATTATCAGCAAACAAACTTTTGCACCGCATCAATACAGGGTGCAAAATATTACCATCTGCGCTGACAGGCAAAACCAAAACTTGGGCTTTGGTTTGCAAAAATGGTTCATGAGTGGGTAAAATAATTGCCATAAAAATTCCCAAGTTTATTTTAGCTAACAATGACAATCATAAGCCAAATAACTTCTGTTTTGCAACAATTTATAATAAATTCTTTACAAAACAATTAGTTAATAATTAACAATCAAACCGCAAAATGCATTTATCATGATGTGGGTTGATAATTTATTATCTTTTTTTTTAATAAATGATTGACTTTTAAATTAGAATATTCTAAATTAGAGGACACTAAATTATGCAGCAACCACAAATTTCTTCTAATACACTTGAACAGCAAACACAAAAAGCAGCTGAATTTTTGCGCACGCTTGGCAATGCCAATCGTTTGCAGGTACTGTGCTTATTAATTGAGCACGGCGAAATGAGCGTTGGACAGATTTTAACCTTTATTCATTTAAGTCAATCAGCTTTATCACAACACTTAGCAAAAATGCGCGATGAAGGTTTAGTAAATTACCGTAGAGATGCTCAAATTTTGTACTATTCACTGTGCGACGACAAAGTCATTCAATTAATCAGTGTGCTAAAAGAAATGTTTTGCCCAAATCAACACAAATAACAAAACACAGATAATAAGCGGAAAACATTATGAGCCTAACAAGCTTGACCCCAAAAGAAGCTGCTGAAAAAATGAAACACAAAGCAGTTTTGATTGATATTCGCCATACAGATGAATATTTGCGCAAACACATTACTGGTGCGATTTCACTACCTTTGAATACACTCGCCAAAAACACCAACCAATTACCCCAAAATGGTGTGGTTATTTTTGGCTGCCTATCTGGCATGCGAACCCAGCAAAATGCCAATCTGCTGGAAAATTATTCAAAAAACTGTCAGGAAGCCTATATTTTACAAGGCGGCTTAATGGCATGGGAAAAAGCAGGATTGCCTATAGAAGCTCAACCAAACGCTCCTTTAGAGCTAATGCGTCAAGTGCAGCTGATTGCTGGCGTTTTGGTTTTGTTGGGGGTAACTTTAGGAATTACCATCTCCCCTTGGTTTTTAGGCATCTCAGGTTTTGTGGGCATGGGGCTAATGCTGGCTGGCTTAACAGGATTTTGTGGTTTGGCAAAAGTTTTAATGCTTATGCCTTGGAATGCCACTAATAAAACATCTTAATTTTATCATTTCTCTTTGAGGATTTATTATGAAAGCAAATCTTGGAAAAATTGACCGTATTTTACGCTTTGTTCTTGGTGCAGTTTTGGTTGGGCTGGCAGCCGCTAAAATCATTGGAATTTGGGGATTTTTAGGAATTATTTTACTGGCAACCGCCTTTATGAACTTTTGCCCAATTTACCGTTTACTTGGCATTTCAACCAAAAAATAATCCAGTCAAACAATCCTGTCATTATTTACATCAAGGCTATTTTATAGCCTTTTTTTATGATAAATCTGTAGTGAATTTGCTATAATGCACCACCCATCATTTTTAACAAAAAAAATTTATCAAAAAACTGACAGGCAACAATATGACCATCATTCACGCTCCAAAAAAAGCTGGTAAACCTACTAAAAAAGCCCGACTGCGTTTGGCAGAAGCGCCGCCCATTACTTTTAAAATCACAGGACTGGCTCATGATGGACGGGCAGTTAGCAGTTATGATGGTCAATTGATTGAGCATCAAGAAAATTATGCTGAAAAAGTTGGTAAAAAGGTCTTTATTAGCCACGCCCTACCCGATGAAGTCGTCAGCGTTAAAATCAAATCTGTTAAAAAAAGCTATGAAGAAGGCGATGCTCTTGCTGTAATTGACAATCCAAATTCCATGCGTCAAAAACCAGCTTGTCCACATTTTGGAGTCTGTGGTGGCTGCAGTCTTCAACATTGGCAAGCAGATGGACAAATTGAATTTAAACAATCCGTTTTAGCAGAACTTTTACATCATCAAGCCAATACCGCTCCGAAACATTGGCTAGTTCCTTTGACTGCTGACCGTTTAGCTTATCGCACAAAAGCGCGTCTTGGTGTGCGTTATGTTGCCAAAAAAGATAAAACACTGGTGGGGTTTCGTGAACGCAGCAGTAATTTTTTGGCAGATTTATCAGAATGCCATATTTTAGACAAGCGAATTGGATTTGAGCTTGAAAACCTAAAAACACTGATTGGTTCATTAGACAGCCGAGACAGCATTGCCCAACTGGAAATTGCCATGGGCGAGACACTAGCAGACGTGCCACAAAGTCATAAATCCGTTGCTGTGATTGTACGTCATCTACAAGATTTGCCAGATGGTGATTTAAATAAATTACAAGTTTTTTTTGGTCAAAGAAATTGGCAATTATTTTTACAGCCCAAAGGTTCTGATAGCGTTTGGCGGGTTGATGTTGAAACTGGCGCCAAACATGATGGTAATAGTGTTTTAGCTGAAACCATCTCAAAAAACAGCTTAACCATCCCCCCAACAGGTGGATTGTTTTATCGTTTACCTAATTTTAATGTAACATTTGAATTTTCGCCAATGGATTTTACGCAAGTGAATTTGTCAGTCAATCAAAAAATGACCAAATTAGCGTGTGATTTATTGGATTTAAAAGCGGGTGAGCGTGTACTTGACCTATTTTGTGGACTGGGAAATTTTAGCCTACCACTGGCACGCTGCGTTGGAGAAACAGGCTTTGTAATTGGTGTTGAAGGCAGTGTTCAAATGACAGAACGCGCCGCCATGAATGCTAAAGCCAATGGCATTCATCACATTAAATTTTATGCCCAAGACCTAACCGAGGATTTTTCATCAGCTGATTGGGCAAGTGGTGAAAACAGTTTTGATGCTTTGCTGATTGACCCGCCCCGTTCTGGAGCAGCAGAAGTTATGTCCTACCTAGGCAGATTTAACGCCAAACGCATTGTTTACGTTTCGTGTAATCCTGCCACACTCGCTCGCGATACTGCTTTGTTATTAGCCCAAGGTTACACGCTCACGCACGCTGGTGTGATGGATATGTTTTGTCATACGGCTCATGTAGAAAGCATTGCTCGTTTTGAAAAAATTAGCTAGATAAATCGGTCAGCGTAAATCTGCCTTAAACCCGCGTCTTTTATCCATTTGCCAATCACGCTCTTTTAACGTGGCACGTTTATCGTGAAGTTTTTTACCGCGAGCTAGAGCGATTTGGCATTTGACGCGCGACCCTTTCCAATAACATGACAATGGTACCACCGCATACCCTTTTTGATTGACCATTCCAAAAAGTTTATTAATTTCACGGCGATTTAATAACAGTTTTCTGGTACGAATATTATCGGGATTGACGTGAGTGGATGTGGTTAAAAGCGGCTGGATATGCCCACCAAACAAAAAAGCCTCATTGTTTTTAAAAATTACATAAGCATCGGTAATTGCCATCTTTCCAGCTCTGATAGATTTGACTTCCCAACCCTCTAGCACCATACCCGCTTCAAATGTTTCCTCAATAAAATACTCATGACGAGCTTTTTTATTGGCGCAAATTTGAGCAGATGTTTTTTTTGGTTTTTTTGACATAAAATTCTCAAATTGTTATTTTATTGGTCTTTATTATAAGCGACAAAACAGGCAAAAACAAATTGCCTTTAACCGCAATCCTTGATAAGATGATTTTACCTTACATCCAAGTCTAACATGAGATAAATTATGCCACACAATCTTCAAAGCCAGCCAGCTCTTGAGACACTACTAAACCATCGTTCCATTCGTAAATTCACAGGTGAGCCAATTTCTGATGAGCTTTTAACTGCAATTTTAGAAGCTGGTCGAGCTGTTTCAACGTCTAGTTTTTTACAAATGGCAAGCATCATTCGAGTTACTGACCCTAAAAAACGTACGGCTTTTCGCCAAATTTCTTGCGAAATGAATGAAGATGAGTACAATCAAGCGCTTAGCGAAAATAAACGTCTAGGTCATCACTATGTCGAAACAGCGGCAGAATTTTTGGTGTTTTGCATGGATACCCATCGCCACCAACAATTAACCAAAATTCAAGATGACTGGACAGAAGTCATGCTAATTGGGGCGGTTGATGGAGCATTAATGGCACAAAATGTTTTGGCAGCAGCTGAGAGTTTGGGGCTTGGCGGGGTTTATATTGGCAGTCTTCGTAATGATATTGAACGAGCCAGCAACCTGCTTGAATTACCGCAGCACGTTGTGCCAATGTTTGGGCTTTGTCTAGGTTATCCTGATATGACCGCTAAAGTCAATCAATCTCAACGTCCACGCTTACCTCTTGATGTTTTGGTTAGCCAAAATACCTATCAAGTTGCCAGCCAGGACGTTTTAGAAAGTTATAATGAAGTTGTGCGTGATTATTATCAAAGTCGCGGATTGGATTTGGATTGGCGTGGTCAAATCGCCGCTACGTTTGGTAATCCTGTGCGTCCATTTATGCTAGATTACCTACAAAAACAAGGGTTTGCAAAACGCTAACTATAATTAAATTAAGGCAGCCTAAATTAGCCCACACACGACCGCACTTTGGTACAAACGTTTGGCACGGCTGCCTGTTCCACAAAATACCATCACAGGTTTTGGCAGCTTATTGATAACGTCTGCAAAATTTTTGACTTGTTGCAAATGAATGCCGTCAATATCCGTAGGTATATGCTGATACTCCAGTTCTGCCTTTTTGGCACTAATTGCCAAATCTGCTGATTTTGGCTGCTCTGCCACTTCATCATCAAAACGCAAATTGACCAGACTCTTATAGCCAAGTTTAGCAAGATTTTGGCATTGGCAAGGATGAATTTGTTTATATAAAGTCAAATTTGTCATGGTTTTTCCTGTTATTTTAATGATGGTCTTACGCTCTTAGTATTGTCTGGTGCTATATTACAAAAAAATACATCAAGACGCCATTTTTAATTTGGCATAAACTTATGACAAAAATTAAATTTTTTTAATAAAATTTTAACAATGTGGAATAAGTGATTTTTTACTTTTTTCTTAAAAACTGTTTTACAATATCTTTATTTTAACTGTTAATCTATGGCACTAAAAATCACAAACGATTGTATCAATTGCGACATTTGCGAACCTGAATGCCCCAACGAAGCGATAAGTTATGACAACAAACATCAAAAAACCTACATCATCAATCCTGATTTATGTACTGAGTGTGTGGGTTTTTACGATGCACCCACCTGCGATAAAGTCTGCCCAATTGACTGCATCATCAAAGACGACGAACGCCCTGAAACTGATGATGAACTTTTAGACAAATACAAACGAATTTGGAACAAATAATGGAGCAACCATGAGTGAATTTACTCAAGAAGAATTGTTAAGCAAAGCCCAGTATTGGCGAAAAGACATTCATTTTAAGCAAGATGTGTTAGGTCGCCCTTTTGAATTTTATACCACTTGGGGGATTTTTAGCCCTGAAAAATTAGACGATGGCAGTTTGATGTTGTTGGATTATATTGATTTTAAATCTGAGGACACTTCCATTGATTTAGGTTGTGGCTATGGTGTGCTGGGTATGACCGCTGCCAGAGAATGCCCTGATGGTCAGCATTTATTGATTGATAAAGACTTTGTAGCAGTGGAGTATGCTCGCTTAAATTGCGAAAAAAATCAGCTGACCAATACCCATGTACAACTGTCTAATGGTTTTAACCAAGTGGATAATAATCTAACCTTTAGCCTTGTTATGTCCAATCTACCCGCCAAAGTCGGCAAAGAACAGCATTACTTGTATCTTTTAGACGCTTATCAGCGTATGACGGCTGGCGGGCGTTTTTATGTTGTAACCATCAATGGATTACGCCAATTTATGAAACGAGCATTTACCGAAGTTTTTGGCAATGCTGAAAAAGTCAAGCAAGGCAAAACCTACACCATCACCATGGCAACCAAAGAATAACTATGTTTGGACTTGCTTTACCTGTACTAAAAATGCCATGGTTTATCAAAAAATATCAAAAAAATAAACCAGTCATTCGTCATTTAACAGCTGGGGAAATCGCCCTCGCCAAAACTGTTTTTGGTGATTTGTTGGATTATACAAAAGTACATATTATCAATTATCCATATATTCCATGGCAAGGGTCAGAGGTTTTTATAGCGCCAAATGGACAAATTTTTGTTGGTGATATTCATTATAAAGACGATTATTCACTTGAAAGTCCAGTGTATCAGCAAGTTTTTATCCATGAGATGACTCATGTATTACAGCACCAACAAGGTGTTTTTGTGCTTTTGCATGGTGCTTATTTGCAAAGTGCTTATTATTTGACCTTTAAAAAATACAATCCTTACTTTTATCACTATAGCCCTGATAAGAATTTTTGGGATTATAATATTGAACAACAAGGCAAAATTGCTGAGGATATTTATCTTGGCAAAATTCCTAACATCATCAAAGCTCGTCAAAAATTATGACTTACACACCACTTGCCCAAAGAATGCGCCCCAATAAACTGAGCCAAATTGTTGGGCAAAAACACTTATTAGCCGATGATGCGCCAATTGCTCGTATGGTTTTAGGTGGCTATCTTCCCAGTATTATTTTGCATGGTGAAGCTGGTATTGGTAAAACCACATTAGCACAAGTTTTAGCCAAAACCATGGGGCGAGACTTTTATGCATTATCTGCATTGACGCTAACTGTCAAAGAGTTAAGAGAATTAATTGATAAATATCATGATAATTTATTGTTTGAACCGCCAATTATTTTTATTGATGAGATTCATCGTTTTAACAAAGCCCAACAAGACGGGCTATTACAGGTGGTAGAAACAGGAAACATCACCCTTATTGGAGCAACCACCGAAAACCCATCGTTTAGTGTGAACAATGCTTTATTGTCTCGCTGTCAGGTCTATCGCCTGGAACCTTTATCCGAAATAGACATTACAGAATTATTAAATCATGCTCTAAAAAATGATGAAATTTTAATCAAATTATCCATTCATTTGACCGCTCAAAAAACCATTTATCGGCTTTGTTGTGGTGATGCCAGAAAAGCATTAAATATTTTAGAACTTGCCGTACAAACCGCCAAAGCTGACGGTGATGGCGTACGAGTTATTGATGACAACCTTCTTGCTCAGGTCGCTCAAAATCTTATCTTACAATACGATAAAGATGGTCAAATGCACCACGATATCATCTCAGCAATGATAAAATCCATTCGCGGCAGTGATGCTGATGCAGCGTTGTACTGGTTAGCACTGATGTTAAATGCAGGTGAAAATCCTGAATTTATTGCTCGTCGGCTGGTTATCAGTGCCAGTGAAGACATTGGGCTTGCCAATCCAAACGCATTGATACTTGCTGATAGTGCCTTGCGTTCAGTCAAAAACATTGGTATGCCTGAAGCACGAATTATTTTGGGGCAAATAGCAATTTATTTGGCAAATTCTCCAAAATCTAATACCAGTTATCAAGCCATCAATCAGGCCTTAGAATTTGCCAAAACCCATCAGTTTGCCGTACCACTGCATCTTAGAAATGGGGCAACCTCACTGATGCAAGCAGAAGGTTTTGGTCAGGGTTATCAGTATCCACATGACTACCCCTACCATTATTGTTCACAAAACTATCTACCCAAAGAAATGCAGCACATTCGTTTTTATCAATACGGTGACAATGACGCTGAACAAGCCAGCAAAAATTACATTTGGTGGTTAAAATACAAAACCTAAAGAATCATTATGCTAAAATCCATACATGCTGATATTTTAAATAAACCATTTTCACAAATAAAAGAATTAAAATTACATTATCCTGATGATATTGATTCTATAAAACAAAATCATAAATCTACTTGGGATATTTTTAAAAATTTTATTTTATCCATTTATCAAAATTTACCCAATAATATTGCAAAACCACATGTAGAAAGTTGGTGTAATGGTTGGCAAATCAGAAATCATTATTTTGCTTATTTTAAAGATAAAAATTTTATTCAAAATGCGCCTATAGTTAGTATTTTGCTTAATAAAAAGCGATTTATAATTCAGCTTGATTGGCATGCTTATAAATCCAAAATCTCCAAATCTACTTTACAAAATTATCATAACTGGCTTAATGAAATTGATATAAAAAATTTTGATGGATTTTATTTTTATAAAAATACAACCAGCGAATACGATGACTTTATGCCGATTTATCAATTTGATATCAATAAGTTAATGGATGATTTGATGATGAATGATAAAGATTGGTATAAACTTGCATTTGTGATAAAAAAAGAAGATTTAGATGACTATCAAGATAAACAGCTGATTGATTTATCGGTAAATGTTATTTTAAAATTAATGACGGTTTATTATCATTGTCAATCCATATAAGGGTTTAACATGACTATTTTTCAAAAAATTAAAAATATATTCAATGATTTGCCCAAAAATCAAGAGACAGAGTTACCTTTTGTTTTTGAAATCCATCTAACCGTTGATAATCTAGATAATACTAAAATTTTAGAATTTGAGACAATTTGCCAAAACATGGGTGGCAAAGCTGTCTTAATTGAATTATCCAAAGGAAAACATCAGCAGCAGCCAATGTTTTCTTTAGTTAAAAAAGCCAATCATCTAAATGATATTTTAACCATTATGGATAATATTCAACAAGAATTTTATCAAAAAGGATTTATGGTGATTCGTAAAAAAGTAGAAATACCTGCTCATTATCATTCTCTTTTTTATCAAATACATCCAACCAATAATAAATATGGCTATTTTGAATGGCATGGAAAAATCAAGTTTTACAACAACTACACCTTACAAAAAATTCAAGAAGTCGCTCAAAATCTTAATGCTCATGTTTCCAATAATGCTTTAAAAAATCAAGAAAATTATCGTTTTGTTACTTTAAGATTTAAAGGCGATTATGTAGAATTTATGGATAAGGTAAACCATCTTATCACTGCTTTAAATAAGATTGAAGACTATATATTTTTTAAAGAAAATAATCAAGAAAGCTACAAAAAAGTTAAACTTTTTGTAGAAAAATCACAGGCTGAATATTGTGTTTATGATAATAAACTTGAATTGGATGAAGGCTGGTCTCATTTAAGTGAGCAAAATAGTAAAAATAAAATATTAGAAAAATATCAAGCTTATTATCCAGATTTTAAAGAATATGATATTAAAAATTTATACGCTTGTGAAGCTTTTTTGCGCCGTGCTGCCATTATCAATAATCAAGATTTTATGTTAAAAGGCAGTTTTGTTACTCGCAACTTTTTTATTGATATAAAAAATCGCATACCTTACGATTTGGATTTTTTATATTTAAAACCAATCAATAGCAAACAAGAAGCTGAACTCATATTTAATGATTGGATGCAAAAAATTACTACATTGTATTGTCAAGATGGTATTTATTTTACTCAATTTAAGGATAATGCTTTTTGGCGACTCTTAGATTATGCGATGCACGATGATTTTCCAACTGTTAATACTGATTTGACGGCATGGATTGGTGATATATCGTTTGACATTAGCATAGACATTTCATTCAACCTTCCTTTTGACGATAAACCCATACCCATTCAATACCAAACACCCATAGATTCTTTTATATATCCAAGCTCGCCAACCCTATCATACCAAATCGCTTGGAAATTACATCAATCCATTGTTAATATCCGCATTAAAGATATTTATGATTTAACCCATTTAGTAAAAAAGATAAATGGTCAAAATGATGTATTGCATATATTACAATTACTAAAAGCAGAATGTGATAAAGATGGTATTGATAGACAACGTATTTTAAATTTTTTCTCCTATCAAGAAGAAAAAGTATTTTTAAAAAATTTACCAGAATTAAAATCTTTTGAGTATTGGCAAGAAAATATTTATTTTTACTTACTGCCAAGCTGCCAATTATTGCCTGATTCATTTGATAAATTTTGGCAAGATTTTGTTGATAATATGCATAAATCAGGATTTACACTAAAAACAGTGCAAGCGTTTTTATATTCGCCTAAAAACTTACAACTCAATCGTCCACAAAATTGTTAAATAAAATCAGCGAATTTGCTTGCCTGTCATACCGTCAATGATTTGACTGGGTTTATCAAACCCCAAACTTTGTGCGTCCAAAAAAGCGATTGGGCAATTAACTTTATTATCTAAAAATTTATCGCCTGAAAAATACTGTTTTGCTTGATACAGATTGCAAGCTGGGGCTTGTCCTTGCAAATTACAGCTGGTAGATACCAAAAAACCGTAGGGATTTTGGTCATCAGTAATGGCATGACAGATTTTTTTTAAAATAGGATGTAGCGTAATGCGCACTGCTAAAGTAGTAAAATCACCCGTTAAAAACTTGGGAATGCTCGCTGATTTTGCCACTGGTAAAAGCCATGTGGTTGCCTGAAGATGAGTTTGCTGTGCGGATATTTGATTAATTAATGTTTGCTGCTGCTGATGGCTTAAGTCGCTTAATAACGGCATAATTTTCTTAATATCATCAGTAAGTACAATCAAGCCTTTTTGAACAGAGCGCTTTTTTAATGATAAAATCTGCTCCACTGCCTTTTTATCAAAGGCATCACAACCAAGCCCCCAAACACTTTCACTGGGGTATGCTAAAATACCTGATGATTTTAAAAACTTGGCAATATGCTCGATTTGGTTGGCAGTAAAATCATCATGACAATCTAGCATAACGCCCTCCAACGGTATGAATCAAGCCCAGTATTTCAAGTTCCAATAAATTTGCCAATAGTGATGATGTATCCAGATTGGTCGCTAAAACTAAATTGTCCAAATCGCAAGGGATGCTTGATAAATTTTCCCAAACAACCTGTAAATGCTGAGCAATCTCAACCTCTTTTACCGCTGTATTTTGGCGAGTGGTTTGCTGATAAATTTGGTTTTTGATGGTTGTATTTTCTGGGTTTTTAGCTATATCTGATTTTAGTGGTGTGAGTGTTTTATCCAAAACTGATAAATCTTCTAAAATTTGTTCAGGATGATAAATCAGCGTTGCTCCCTCACGTATCAAATGATGGCAACCTTGAGCGTTGATGTTATCAATCAAGCTTGGCACGCAAAAAACTTGTTTACCCTGTTCGGCAGTGAGCCGAGCCGTGATTAATGAGCCACTTTTCATTGCTGCTTCTACAACCAATGTCGCCATAGATAAGCCCGCCACCAAGCGATTGCGTCTGGGAAACGTATGTTTACTAGCTGGCGTAGTTGGCAGCAATTCACTGACCAAACAACCACCTTCATGGATAATCTGAGCATACAAGGCATGATGATTTTTAGGATAACAAACATCAATGCCAGTTCCTAAAACACCAATCGTTCTACCTTGTTGTGCGTCATGCTGTGACAATGCTCCCAAATGTGCCATTTTATCAATCCCGCCTGCTAAACCACTGGTGATTGTTAAACCAAAATATGCTAAGTATTGAGCTATATCAAATGTTGTTTTTTCAGCATGTGGCGTTGGTTTACGACTACCAACAATAGCGATTTGTTTATCAAAAAGACGTTTGACATTGCCTTGATAAAAAAGCATGGGTGGTGGGTCATAAATATCCAATAGCTGTTTTGGATATGTCTTTTCACCTAAAAATACCAGCCCAAAATTACCAATAGTTTGACCATGATAGATTTTTTCAACAAATGCCAAAACATCAGCGCCATCTTGCCAACGCGCAAGATGCTTTTGATGCAAACCAAGCGCTTGCCACTGTGATAACTCTGCAATCAATGCTTGTTTTGCATCACCAAAGTGAGTGGTTAATTTGGTAAAAGCAGATAAAGATGTATTGACAATATACCACAATGCTAAAATAGCGGTTTTGTCATCAAAATCAAGATAGGTAGACTGTGTTTTCATTGGTTTAAGTTTTTTTATTTCAACAAGCCATTATAACGGATTGTTAAAAAATAAAACCATCAAAATATATAGATGGTTTATTTGACTAAATCAATGCATTGGCACAGATAAGAATGCCGTTATTATCAGCATATAAATACGCTCCATCAGCAATCGTTACACCCCCAATATCTAGATGCACTCCAACATCGCCAGCGCCCTTACGAACACTTTTTTTGGGGATAGCAGATAATGCCATCACACCCAATGGTAATTTTTTTAGCTCATCCACATCGCGCACGCAGCCATAAATGACCACGCCTGCCCAACCATTATCCGCTGCTGACTTGGCAATCATATCACCCAATAAAGCGCAGCGCAAAGATGCCCCGCCATCAACAACCAAGACTCGACCATTGCCAGAAGTCGCTAAAAGCTCTTTAACTCTTGAATTATCTTCAAAACATTTAACTGTCACAATTTGACCATAAAAACTGCAATGACCGCCAAAGTTTTTAAAATGTTTACCATCAATGCTTGGAGGGATAACAAAAATATCTTGATTTGGATTATCATCCAACAAATCACAAGTTACAAATTCAACAGGCATAAACACTCCTTGTTCCATAATGGGTTTTGATGACTAAATATAGTCAAATCACATTCTTTTGTCAATTCTTCCACCAAAATTCCCAATGGTTGCCATTTAGCTCTTAAATCTGTGTTTAAAATTATCTTATGTATTGAAATAGATAAAACATTTTATTATGATGGTTCGTTAACTAATTTTAATTTAATCATTTTTTTGGATAAACATGAATCAGCCAGCAACTTTGCCTGCCAAATATTCAATCGCAACACGTGCATTTCACTGGATAGGCGCACTGCTTATCGTAATTGCTGTTATATTAATCAATATGGGAAATCAATACATCGCTCTTCATAAAGCAGTTGGTGTTAGTTTTTTAATATGGACTGTTTTGCGAATTATGAACCGTTTTATCAGTAAAGCACCGCCTGCACTGCCTGCCCCAAAATGGCAAATCGCCATTGCTCATTTGACCCATCTTGGCTTATACATTGCAATGCTTGCCATGCCAATATCTGGACTGCTTATGTCTATGTATGGCGGACGCGCCACCAGTGTTTTTGGTCTTTTTGAAATTGCCCCAATGGCATCGCCTAACCGTCAGCTTGCTGGTATCTTTAATGAATTACATACTGATTTTTGGTTTGCCTTTTTGGTGTGTTTGGTGATTGCACATGTAGGTGCAGCGCTGTATCATCAGTTTATTTTAAAAGACAACATTATTGCTAGAATGAAATAACTAAAACATAAACTCACAAAAAAGCACGATAAACGTGCTTTTTATCTTGATAAAACTTAGCTATTAAGCATCAAATACTCAAATGCTGATAATCCAGCCTTTGAACCTTCACCCATCGCAATATTGATTTGTTTAAAAGGCACATCAGTAACATCGCCACACGCAAAAATACCTTGTTTATTGGTTTGGCATTTAGCATTGATGATGATTTCTCCTTGTTTGTTAGTTTGCACCAAATTTTTTACCA
>CAKAQU010000021.1 GCA_916720335.1 uncultured Moraxella sp.
AGGGCAACACGTAAACGGTTTCCTGGTGGTTCATTCATCTGACCATAAACCATAGCCACTTTTGATTTGCTAAAATCTTCTGTATTAACAACGCCAGCTTCTTGCATCTCATGATAGAAATCGTTACCCTCACGAGTACGCTCACCAACACCCGCAAATACAGATAAACCAGAATGTTTTAAGGCGATGTTGTTAATCAATTCCATCATATTTACAGTCTTACCAACACCGGCACCACCAAACAGACCAACTTTACCACCTTTTGCAAATGGACAAAGCAAATCAATAACTTTAATACCTGTTTCTAAAAGTTCAGTTGAGTTTGATTGCTCATCATAACTTGGTGCTTCACGGTGGATAGACCATTTCTCAGCAGCATTTACAGGACCTGCCTCATCAATTGGGCGACCTAGTACGTCCATGATACGACCCAAAGTTGCTTGCCCTACGGGAACAGAAATTGGCGCGCCAGTATTTGAAACAGGCAACCCGCGTTTCAGACCTTCAGTTGAACCCATGGCAATGGTACGTACAACGCCATCACCTAATTGTTGCTGTACTTCTAAAGTTGTTTCAGTACCATCAACGCTTAAAGCGTCAAAAATTTGTGGTACTTGACCACGATTAAATTCAACGTCAATTACCGCACCAATAATTTGTACAATACGACCGCCACTCATTACATTCTCCAATTAAGATTTACTGCATCACACCATATTTAGATTGATTAGCAGTCTCTCTAAAAGTGTAATTTGTCACCACACCTTTAGTATCAAATAAAATAACCAATTCTTTAGTTTTAGTATTGTCCCCTAAAGAAAAGAAGTTATATGGGATAAAATTTCTTGCCATAGGTTTGGATTTTGAATGTCGGTATGTCCAAACTTCATTACCACTATCTGTAAAAGATACCGCATCCGCTGAGCCAAACTTTTGAGTTACTTCCTGCTTAGTTGTCTTACCTTTTTGAATGGCGCTATCAATACTTTGTTGGGTCTGCTCTTTCATAGCAACATTCCCAGACGTTACGCAACCGGTCATGAGTAATGCACAAAATAAGGGAGCAACAAAACCAGGGTTCACTTTTGACATCAATTCCCTACCTCAATAATATTAAGAGACAGCAGCCGCACCGCCAACGATTTCTGAAATCTCCTGAGTAATCGCCGCCTGACGCAACTTGTTATAAACCAACTGTAATTCTTTAATTAAGTTACCTGCGTTATCGGTCGCTGCTTTCATTGCCACCATACGAGCGGATTGCTCTGACGCAATGTTTTCAAGTACAGCTTGATAAACAATGGATTCAATATAACGCACCATCAGGCTATCAATTAAAGACTTGGTGTCTGGCTCATATATATAATCCCAGCCATGTGATGTATCCTGATTATCCAACTTACCTTCTGGCAAAGGTACCAATTGAATTAAAGAAGGTTTTTGTGTCATCGCGTTCACAAATTGGTTGTAAACCAAGTAAATACGATCAAGACGTCCTACTTTATAATCTTCCAACATCGTCTGAACAGGTCCACTTAGCTGCTCATAACTAGGGCTATCGCCATAATCCGTTAAAGCTGAACTAACTTTTCCGCCAAACGTTCTAAAAAAACTAACACCTTTTGAACCAATAGCCGCAAACTCAATTTCAACGGATTGTTCTTGATATTTCTTCACGGATTTTAACAGGTTTTTAAATAAGTTAATATTTAAACCACCCGCCAAACCACGGTCTGATGTCACCACAATAAAACCAACACGATTTACAGGACGACTGACCATGTATGGGTGCTTATAATCCGATTGCGCTTGCACCAAGTGAGAAACCACACGGTGCATACTTTCGGCATAAGGGCGACCCATCTCCATACGTTCTTGTGCACGGCGCATTTTACTGGCAGCAACCATTTGCATCGCACGGGTAATTTTTTGGGTGCTTTTGATGCTGGTTACTTTTGCACGTATTTCTTTTAGGCTTGCCATAACTATTCCAATACTGAATTTATACAGAATTTATGGTGTATATGTATACACCATAACTGCCAAATTAGTAGCTGTGTGATGATTTAAAACTCTGGATTG
This sequence comes from uncultured Moraxella sp., assembly GCA_916720335.1. GTDB lineage: Bacteria > Pseudomonadota > Gammaproteobacteria > Pseudomonadales > Moraxellaceae > Moraxella. The sequence continues at coordinate 2,083 of CAKAQU010000021.1, forward strand.
CAGATTTTAAACGACCTTCAATATCGTCGTTGTAATTTGCCGTTTCATCAATTTCTGTCATCAATGCAGCATGCTCATTGCGCAAATAACGCAACAATGCATCTTCAAACGCACCAATCTTTTCAACAGCCACATCTGTTAGATAGCCTTCGTTTGAAGCATAAATAACTGCTGCCTGATCAGCAATAGACATTGGCGCATACTGTTTTTGTTTCATAAGTTCAGTAACACGTTGCCCATGCTCCAGTTGCTGTTTGGTTGCATCATCAAGGTCTGATGCAAACTGAGCAAATGCCGCTAGTTCACGATATTGGGCTAACGCTGTACGGATGCCACCTGATAGCTTCTTGATAATTTTAGTTTGAGCCGCGCCACCAACACGAGACACCGAAATACCTGCGTTTACCGCTGGACGAATACCTGAGTTAAATAGGTTTGACTCAAGGAAAATCTGACCATCTGTAATAGAAATTACGTTGGTTGGTACGAATGCTGACACGTCACCAGCTTGAGTTTCAATAATTGGCAATGCTGTCAATGAGCCTGTCTTGCCTTTTACTTGCCCACCTGTAAAGGCCTCAACATAATCGGCATTAACACGAGACGCACGTTCAAGCAAACGAGAATGCAAATAGAATACATCGCCAGGATAAGCTTCACGCCCTGGTGGACGGCGTAACAATAGAGAGATTTGGCGATAAGCAACGGCCTGTTTGGATAAATCATCATAAATGATTAAAGCATCTTCACCACGGTCGCGGAAATATTCACCCATAGTACAGCCAGAATATGGAGCAATGTATTGAAGAGCTGCAGGTTCTGAAGCTGATGCAACCACTACAGTTGTGTAAGCCAAGGCTCCCGTTTCTTCCAATTTACGCACCACGTTAGCAATGGTGGAACGCTTTTGACCAATGGCAACATAAATACATTTGATGCCTGAATCTTTTTGGGCAATGATGGCATCAATAGCAAGTGCGGTTTTACCGGTTTGACGGTCACCAATGATAAGTTCACGCTGACCACGACCAATTGGAATCATGGTATCAACTGCTTTATAACCTGTCATGACAGGCTCATCAACAGACTGACGAGCAATAACGCCAGGGGCAATTTTTTCAACCTTGTCAGTTAATTTAGCATTGATTGGACCTTTGCCATCAATTGGGTTACCAAGTGCGTCAACTACACGTCCAAGCAGTTCAGGACCAATCGGAACTTCTAAAATGCGTCCTGTGCAATAGGCTTTTTGTCCTTCTTGCAAAGGTAAGTAATCACCCAATACTACAGCACCAACAGAATCTTGCTCTAAGTTGAGTGCCATACCATAGACACCACCTTCAAACTCAATCATCTCACCATACATAGCTTCTTCTAAGCCATGAATTTGCACAATACCATCAGAGACACTGACGATAACGCCTTCAGTTTTTGCAGTTGCGCCTACGTCAAGGTCTTGAATGCGCTGTTTAATCAGATTACTGATTTCAGCGGGATTCAAATTTTGCACCATTGCCTTATTTCCTTTAAATTTAGACAGCCCTGCTTAAGCAGAAAGCTGATTCTTTAATTGTTGTAACTTTCCACGCACTGAGCCATCAGTAAACTTATCGCCCACTTTGATAGTTGCTCCACCCAATAGCTCAGGATCCACCGCTTCATGTAGAATCACAATAGAATTTGTGGATATTGCCAAACGTTGTTGCAAATCTTTGCGCTGGGCATCTGTTAGTGGATAGGCTGAAGTAATATAAGCGTCAACCTGTTTTAGCTCTTGTGACTTTAACTTGCTGTAATGAGCATAGATTTCAGGTAACAATACCAGTCTATCATGTTCTGATAATTGAGTGGTAAAATTACTCAAAGCTACTGATGGCTTATTGATGCCTGACAACGCCTGCGCGACACCACTCACATCCACCCCGTGTGAAGCAACATAATTTAGCGATTTGGCTAAAATAGAACCCATAGAAATGTGGGATTGATAAATATCCATCAAAATGGTTGCTTTTTGTGTCGCTGAAATGGCTGGATTGTTCAGCAGTGAAGCAAATTCTTCATTGACAACAATACTGCTGGCAGCTGACAGAAAATCTTCCCATTCATTGATTGCATTGTGCTCTTTAGCATACTCAAATGCTGCTTTTGCATAAGGTCTTGCCAAGGTAGATAATTCAGCCATGATGTCCTCTAATTACAGCTTCGCCGCCAACTGTTCTAGCATATTGGCGTGTTTTTGTTCGTCAATTTTGTCTTGCAAAATCTTTTCTGCCCCAAGTACAGCTAAGTTTGCCACCTGCAAACGTAATTGTTCGCGAGTTTGGGCAACTTCTTGCTCAATTGCAGTATGGGCAGCCGAAATAATACGCTCACCTTCCAAACGAGCTTGTTCTTTAGCATCTTCAATCATTTGGTTGGCAGTTTTATTTGCACGCTCAATAATGGAAGCTGCTTCTGTTTTTGCTTTGGCAAATTCTGCCTCTGCTTGTTTTTCAGCAGATGCTAAGTCCGCTTTTGCTTTTTCGGCGGCATTCAAACCTTCTTCGATTTTACGCTGACGCTCATTAATTGCACCAATTAAAGGTGGCCATACAAACTTCATGCAAAACCAAACAAAAATTGCAAATGCAATTGCCTGACCGATAATAGTCGAATTAATGTTCATCCAATCACCTCAAGTATTAGTGAAAGTCAGGTGATAGCCAATTTCTGTGTCAGACACAACCAAGACACGCCAACACAGAAAAACGGGCACTAAACTGACAGTCTTAGCCTGCAAATGGATTGGCGAACAATAACAACATAGCAATACCAACACCAATCATTGGTACAGCATCTAGTAGACCTGCCACAATAAACATTTTAGTTTGAAGTTGTGAACCAAGTTCTGGCTGACGAGCGGTACTTTCTAAGAATTTTCCACCCAAGATAGCAAAACCGATGCCTGTAGCAAGTGCGCCCAAACCGATAAGTAAAGCAACTGCAAGTAGCGTGTACTGAACGATAACTGGATCCATGATGTCTCCTATGACCTATATTTAAGGATTGAAAAAGAGTCTAAAGTTAAAATGTTAATGTTCTGATGTTTGCGAAATTAATGATAAGTAAACAATCGTCAACATCATAAACACGAACGCCTGAAGTGTAATAACCAAAATATGGAAGATTGCCCAAGGCACAGACAGCACCCATTGAACCCAGAATGGCATCAAAGCAATCAAAATAAAGATAAGCTCACCTGCGTACATGTTACCAAACAAACGCAGACCAAGCGAAATTGGTTTTGCAATCAATGTTACTGTTTCAAGGATTAAATTGACAGGGATTAAAATAGCTTGCAATATTGGGTTTTTTGCACTAAATGGATGCAAAGTAAACTCTGCAATAAAACCACCAACACCCTTGTATTTTAGACCAAAACCAATAATTAATAAAAATACACAAAATGCCATACCCAAAGTAACATTTGGATCAGTACTTGGTACAATCTTCATATATACATGATGCGGGTCATGTCCCATTGCTCCACCAATAAGTTGAGCAAGTCCAGGAATAAAATCAATAGGCATTAAATCCATTAAGTTCATCAAAAAAATCCACACAAAAATTGTCAAAGACAATGGTGCAATTAGTTTTGATGTGCCGTTATAAGACTCGCGAACACTATTATCCACAAACTCAACAATCAATTCAATAACGGCTTGTAACTTGGTTGGTACACCCGAGGTTGCTTTTCGAGCAACCGCCCAAAATAAAGCACAAAAGATAATACCCAAGCCCACAGACCAAAGCATAGAATCCAAGTGTATGGCATTAAAACCCATACTAGATGCTTCTTCTGCGGTATGCGCAACAGCCCAGCTTCCATCTGGCAACTTACCAAAAGTCCAGTTGGTTAAATGGTGTTGAATATAATCTGAAGATGATTGTTCAGCTGCCATAATAAGCTCTTTAATTAAAAGAAAACTAATAAAATACGTCAAAGCCACATCTGTGGTTATTTGTCGTAAACTTCCTTTTTACAATAACAATATTTCACAACACAATATTTTTTATACGTTTTATGGATAACCCAATAAACATTCTATGTTTTTTGACACTACATTCTAATTTTGTAATTGGGTTTTCTTAAAAAAACCTAGCCAAAAAACGTAGGCATAACTTGGTGTATTTTATTGCACCAAAGCCAATAAGTAAAGTAAAATTATTATTTTTTCTTGCAGAATTTTTACCAAAGTAGGTAAAAATAACTGTGATTAAAATTTTAAACGCCAAATAGTTATAATATAACTAAACTGTAGCAGCCCATAGCCTACAAAAACTGCCAGTGCATTTATTGGTTTTATCATAATAAAAACCAACGCAAATCCGATGAGTGTAACTAGCCATTTTAACATCTGTCCAAGATACATGTATAAAACGACCTGTTTTCGTGCCCTAATTCCTGTTTTATGATAAGCAACAAAAGTAAAAAAAGATTGGGCAAAATAGGCAATCACCAATCCAGATGCTAATCCTTTAGTAATGTTAGAAGTCATACCAACCAGTAACATACTGATTAAAATCACCACAAACACAACCCAAATTTGACGACGCTGCGCCAAAAAAATCATTTTTTGATGGTTTGGTCTGGCAGGTCTAATCATAGTGGCGTATCAATGCCTAATGCACACTTTGGGTTTAAAATAACAACAAGTTTAGGGAATTATAAGAATTTTTTAATAAACTTACAAGCTATTTTCACCAGAAAATACCAATAATTTTTCTAAAAAATAGTGCAGGTAAATCAAAATCATAAATTTATTGTAACTATTGGGTGCAAGTGTAAATTTCCTGAGCAGATTTTTGCCACGCATCCACAAAATCAGTAGCATCACTCAAATCTTCTTGCAGTACTGCCACACGAATATTGCCAAGCTTATTGGCAATTCCAGACGATACTGCGCCTTGCGATAACAAACACATAGTTTTATTTGGGCGATTTTCACTCAAGTATTTAATTTGATTTACTTTTGGTGCAATATGATGGTCGGGTGTTAATGCTCCAAAAAATGATAAATTTAAAGATTTTTCTAAATACTGAAAAGAATCGTGATATGCCCAATAGGGTCTTTTTGCTGTTTTTGGTAAACTAGCAACCGCTTTATCCATTCGACTGGCAAATTCTTGAGCATTTTTTTGGTATAATTGAGCATTTTTTGGATTGTCATGACTATGAATAACAACAAGTGCCCGTACAATGGCTTTGGCATTTTCTGGGTCTAGCCATAAATGTGGATCTAAACTATCTGGTTTTGGATTACCCTGCACATCTCGCAGTGGCAAACGATGATAAGCATTCATCTGATATAAAGAAATGGCATTAGGTGCATCATTTAAATTATTTACCAGATTTTGCTCTAATTGACTGCCAAACCATACAACAAAGCGACTATCTTTTGCCATTTTGACTTTACTTGGACTAAGACTACCATGATGACCGACATCGCCTTTTTCAAGCAACACGCCAGCAGACTCACTGCCCTTAGTTACAGCATTGGATAATAAAGCCAGTGGATAATTGCTTACACTAACACTGGCACTGGTGGCCGTGGTAATCAGTGCAGCGGCTGTTATGACGGAAATGGAGTATAAAAAATTTGACATAATCATAATTAAAAAAATAAAAAAAATGAAAATAAAATTGGATTTTAAATATGTTATATTATAACATTATAAAAAAATGATTGCCAATGTTTAAAATTTTGTGATTATCCGTTGTTTTTAGATTTGCTATGCTATAATGTAGCAAGTATTTTATGGGTGCATTATTTTATAATATTTCATTATAAATTACTATTATAAGAAGGTTTTTATGTTTGCTCATCACCATCATCATGTACACAACCACGACCCTGTTGTGCGTTTAGCTGAAGCCAAAGCGTATTGTGAAAAACAAGGAGTGCGTTTTACACCACTTCGTGAGGAAGTGTTTCGTTTGATTTTGACAGCAGACAAACCGCTTGGGGCGTATGATTTAATCAGCGCCTTACAAGAAAGTCGTAAAGCCAGCGACAAAAAAAGCAAAAATGTTGCCCCCCCAACCGTTTATCGCTCTTTGGAATTTTTATTAGCAGAAGGATTGATTCATCAATTAAGTTCTATTAATGCTTATGTGCCCTGCTGTCATCCAAGAAACAAGCATGCAGCAGCTTTTTTAATTTGCCAAAATTGCCACAAAGTTGAAGAATGTAGCAACTTGCCCGTCAATGATGTGATTAATTTTGCTAAACATGATGCAGGGTTTTTGATTGAGCGCACAGTGATTGAACTAAGTGGTCTTTGCCGTGAATGTCAATAACAAATTTAGTTGTGTTTTTAAATAATCCATCTTTTTTAAAATAACAAATCTTTAAATGGTGAACCTTTGGATAATGATGACTACTTAATTCGTCTAGACGATGTTAATTATCACGTTCAAGGCGCTCAATTATTAAATCACATCAGCTTAAGTATTGCCAAGAATGAGCGTATTAGCTTAATTGGACCAAATGGCGCAGGCAAATCAACTCTAGTCAAGCTAATTTTGGGGTTGATTACTCCAACATCAGGTGTCATTACTCGCAAAACCACCATGATGAGTTATGTGCCACAAAAATTTGCCATACCCAGTATTTTGCCATTGCGTACGCAAGATTTACTCAATCAAGCCAATCAAAAGCGACTTAATCAGCATCAAAAAGTATTTATTTTTGATAAACTATTACTAACTCCTTTACTAAAACGGCAAATTCATCATTTATCTGGCGGAGAAATGCAGCGAGTACTATTGGCTCGATCACTGTTGGATAAGCCAGAATTACTTATTTTAGACGAACCTATGCAAGGGCTGGATCCTGATAGCGAAACGTGGCTGTATAATTTTATTGATGATATGCCTGATTTTTTACGCTGCGGGATGTTGGTGGTTTCACACGACCTACACTGGGTAATGAAAGGTTCACGTCGAGTAATTTGTCTTAATAAACATATTTGCTGTCAAGGAAAACCCAGTCAAATTGCAACTACCACTGAATTTTCTTCTTTGTTTGGACATTATATGCCCTATATTCATCACCATGACCACTGTCAGCATCATTATTAATTAATACCAATAAGTTAAAGGTCAATAACAATCCCCATGAATCAATGGCTTTCTATTATCGCACCTGCATGGATTGCAGGCTCTTTACTTGCTTTATTGTCCGCGCCTTTAGGGTGTTTAGTATTGTGGCGACGTATGGCCTTTTTTGCTGATACGTTGGCTCATGGCGCACTATTAGGTGTAGCACTGGCGGTTTGGCTTTCTCTTCCTGCTGATTTTGGAGTGTTGCTTGTTAGTTTGGTGGTGGTGATTATCTTAACTTTTTTAGACGATAAACGTTTACCAAGCGATGCTCTGCTTGCCGTTCTTGCTGCCAGTTTATTGTGTTTAGGACTTTTAACACTGACTCAGCTCACTCAAAAACAAGCTAATGTTTTAGGTTATTTATTTGGTAATCTATTGGATGTAGATTGGAAAGATTTACCACATTTAACCTGCATGATTGTTTTAGGTCTTATTTTTTTAAAATGGATTTGGAACAGTCAAGTTAAACTTGCCACCTATGAACCACTTGCCCAAATTAGTGGCATTAGTCCTGTTAAGCAAAAATTATTTTTTATGGGGCTATTGGCAGGTTTTTGCTCTATTGCCCTGCAAGCGGTTGGCAGTTTGCTTATTAGTGGACTATTAATTTTGCCGGCACTGATTGCAAGACTACTTGCCAGCTCACCCAAACAAATGGTCATTTATGCAACCCTAATCGCACAAATTGCCGTAACTTCTGGTATTTGGGGCGGTGTGTGGCTAGACATTCAAACTGGTTTGTCTATCGTGTTAACACTGGCTTTGGGTTTTTTTGGGGTGCTATTGACTAGCAAACTGTCCACCTTTATTAGTCATCGTTAATGAAATACCCTGTTACCAAAATTAATGCCAATGACAAGTTTCTGATTGCTCAAATCAGTGATTTGCATTTAGGTACAAACATCAATTCAGTTTATCATCAAAATTTTTTGACTGTTTTAAAAAAAATTTGCCACCACTCAGTGGACTTACTAATTTTAACGGGAGATTTGGTTAATAATGGCGCAATCAAAGGCTATGACTGGCTTTTTAAAACACTTGCGCAAACCAAAATTGCTTTTTTATGCACAGCGGGTAATCATGACGTTACTATAGAAAAAAATACTCATTTGGATTTTAAACAGCGAATTTTTTTGCCTAAAAAAACAGATTGTCGTTTGTTAAATCACCACATTACCCAACTTAATTTTCCCAATCAAAAATGGCAAGTTATCGTATTGGATTCGACTAAGTCAGGTCAAATTGATGGCAGATTTAATAGCATCACCTTAAACTGGCTAAATACAGCACTTAAAACAACCGTCATACCCACTTTGATTTTTTTTCACCATCACCCATTGGTTGTTGGTTCAGCATGGATTGATAAATATCAATTACAAAATTCAGCGGATTTTTGGCAAATTATCAATCAATACGCCCACGTCAAAGCTATTTTTTGCGGTCATGTACACCAAAACCAAGCGTTTAAAGCTCCAACCAATCACCCGTGTTACGTTTACACCGCTCCTGCTACCAGCCGACAATTCTTACCTCATCATGACGCGTTTTTCTTGGATAAAAAATCTGCTGGTTTTCGCTTAATTACTTTGGAAAATAACTGTTTTCAAACACAAGTTTACAGAATTTAACTGTCATTTTGTCAAGAACGTATAAAATTCGGCATAGTTTTTGCTTAAAATATCCGCGATTAATTAAGGTAATACACTTACTTGAAAAAACAAATGATTGCCCCAATTTATAGCGGGTTTTTATCTTTAGTTTTTTAATTGTTACAACTGTTTTTTTAGCAAAGGAAAGTTAGCATGAGTGCCACTTTTACCCCCTATACCCCCGCCAAAGGCGAAGAATATATGTCAGACAAACAACTGGCTCACTTTCGTGCTTTGCTATTAAACTGGAAAGCTGAACTTTTGGCTGAAGCTCAGCGTACCAAAGATTATATCAATGAAGAAACCAACGCTTTGGCAGATATTAATGACCGTGCCACCCAAGAAGAAGAGTTTGCTCTGGCTTTGCGCACTCGCGACCGTGAGCGTAAATTGGTGCGCAAGATAGAAAAGTCTATCAATGAAATCGATTCAGGTGATTATGGTTACTGTGAAACTTGTGGTACAGAAATTGGTTTGCGTCGATTAGAAGCCAGACCTACAGCTACTCAATGTATTGATTGCAAAACCATGTCTGAAATTAAAGAAAGGCAAAACCAAGGACATTTTTAATTTAAAGGTTTATGGCGATATGTCAAAAAACCCAATTATTGGACGCTTTGCACCATCGCCAACTGGAAAGCTGCATTTAGGATCATTAACAACGGCTGTGGCAAGCTATTGCCATATCAAATCTTTAGGTGGAAAATGGCTGGTTCGCATTGAAGATGTGGATTTTGAACGCTGTAAACCAGCTTATACCGCCAGCATTTTACATGATTTGGAAAATTTAGGCTTGTATAGTGATGACTGCATCTTGTATCAATCTAAACGCACCGCCATTTATAATGAATTTTTAGCTGATAAATTGGCAAAATTTAGTTATATCTGTACTTGCTCTAGAAAACAGCTTTCTGAGTACTACCAACAATCTCAAAAAAATACTGCCAAAATTTATGCCAGACTTCACCAAACCCAAGGGCTAAATACCGCTGACATTTATCCTAGAATTTGCCTAAAAAAACAGCCTTTAACAAACATCAAGGGCAGCAAAACCCGCTTGATATTACCAGATACTTGGGTAGGTTTTTATGATGGCATTCAGGGGATATTGTGGGATAATCCAGCATTGTCTTTAGGTGATGTCGTGGTTAAACGCCAAAATGGCATGATTAATTATATTTTAGCGTGCAGCATTGATGATGGGTTGCAAAATATCACTCACGTTATGCGCGGACTGGATATTATGCCAATGACAGCTGCCCAAATAAAGATTTTGGATTTATGTAAGTTACCTGTTCCATCTTATTTTTACCACCTGCCTTTATTGCATAATTTTGATGGTCAGAAATTATCAAAACAAAACCTTGCCACGCCTATTGATACTCAAAGTCCATTAAAATCTCGAATGCTTTTATTGGATGCGCTAAAACGACTAAAACAGCCAGTTACGGATGATTTATTAGATGGTAGTGTTGATGAAATTTTAGCATTCGCAATCAAACATTGGAATCATAAGCCATTACAGCAAACATCAACACTGGGCATCGCGTAACCAGAATATAGACAATCAATATTCACGGTTTTTATTTTGGTGATAAATTTCCTCACTTTCTTTGGAAATTTTTAATATGATGGCAATCATCATCATAAACATGAGCATTGACGAGCCGCCATAACTGTAAAATGGTAAAGTCAAACCTTTCGTTGGCGCAAGAGCCATGGTCATACCAGCATTGATAATCACTTGACCAAAAATAATCGTTGCAAAACCAAATGCTATATAACTTAAACGCAATTGGCGGCGCTTTAATGTAACGTAACTGATGCGCATAATACAGCCAATAATTAAGGCTTCCAAACAAAACACCAGCATCACGCCTAAAAACCCAAGCTCTTCACCGGTAATGGATAAAATAAAATCGGTATGTGCTTCGGGTAAATGTGATAATTTTAAAATGCTATCACCATAGCCAACGCCCGTCGTCCCACCGCGACCAAACGCCATTAAAGAGCGCGCCAACTGATAGTCTGATTTATAAATATCATCAAATGGGTCAAGAAATGAAAAAATCCTTAATGAACGATAATCTGAAATTAAAATTGCTATGGCGAAAACTGGTATAGCAAGTATTACCAAATAAACAGAATGTGAAAATGGCACGCCACTAATAAACAGTATTACAAGAGCGGTCGCAACAATAACCACACAGGAACCAAAATCAGGTTGAATTGCAATCAATAGTAAAACAGGAAGATACCAAACCAATAACCTAAGTCCTGCCCAAATACTTTCACGCACTTCAGCAGAACGTCGCACCACATAATCAGAAACAATCAACACCATTAACAGTTTGACAAATTCGGAAGTTTGTAAGTTTGCTGGACCAAAATCCAACCAGCGCTTTGCACCAAAAATTTCTGGAGCCACCAATAAGGTTAGAATCAATAATAAATTTAATAAAACCCAAGCAGGCACCACTAATGGCATTTGAAAATACCATTTGAGTGGAATTTGATACACAATTAAAGCGGCTAAAAAACCGACAAACACATAAATAGCCTGTGACCAAAAAAACTTTAACTCAGGAAAGCCCTTTGTTTGAGCATACGGGATGGATGATGACGCAATCATTAATAGGCTTAATACAATCAATGAAAACAGCCCCAATACCAACAGTGATTTTGCTGTTGGCATATAAGGCGACTGCATCAGATTTTGCCATCTGCCAGAAGGAAATTTTTGAAATAGGTGCATGATAAGATAAGAATTTTTTTATAAAATCTTATTATAACTAGTTTTATAGGTTTTTACGAATTTTTTAGGTGAGTTATTCGCCGTTTGACAAGCCCTGAACCAGTCGCACAAAAACCTCACCACGATGATGGTAGCCATCAAATTGATCAAAACTGGCGCAAGCTGGCGATAATAATACCGCTTTAGCATCACTCTGACTGGTCTTAACAATTGCATTATCTAGGGTTTGCACCTGAACAATGTTTATATCATGACTTATACTTAGCAATCCCTGCTCAATCAAATTTGCATCTTGCCCTATCAAATACACCACCGAAGCAAATTTTGCAACAAATTCTCCAAGCTCACTAAAATTTTGTCCTTTGGCTTGACCTCCTAAAATCAATGCCAGCGATTTTTCACCATAAACCATTCCAAGCCCTTCAATGGCAGCAATGGTTGAACCGATATTAGTGCCTTTAGAGTCGTTATAATAATCCTTACCCAAACTATTTGCCACAAATTCACAGCGGTGTGGCAAACCTCGAAAAGTACGTAAAACCGATAGCATACTTTCCATTGGCAAATTCACACTTTGACCAAGTGCCAATGCTGACAAAGCATTGAGTAAATTATGTTTACCCCTAATCAAAAGTTCATTTGCAGATAATAACTGCTGCCCTTGATAATTTAGGTAAATTTGCTGATTTTCTTCACTTAGATAAAAGTCTGCTTGTTTTGGATTACCAATTTGTCCACTGGTTGTAATTGTGTTAACATTTTGACCAATATTAGCAAAAGTTTCTTGGCAAGACTTAGCTAAATTTTCATCATCAAGGCAAATAACTGCGGATGCTGCCTGGTCAAAGATACGCAGTTTTTGTGCTAAATAGCCTGCCATATCGCCATGTCTATCTAAATGGTCTGCTGACAAATTTAAAATTGTAGCAACACTTGCTCCTAATTTTTCAATGTGTTCAAGTTGAAAACTTGATAACTCCAAAACCACCATATCCAAATTGGCAATTTCTAATAAATCAAGGGCGGGAGTGCCAATATTGCCACCAACACCAACTGTTTTACCAGCCTGTTTTGCCATCTCTCCAACCAGTGTGGTTACAGTGGATTTGGCGTTAGAACCTGTAATGGCGACGATGGGCGTTTTTTTGCCTGCCTGAACATCTCTTTGTTGTAGCGCTTGCACAAACAACCAGACATCACTCACCACAGGCACGCCTGCACCTTTGGCGTTAGCAACTTCAGCAATTTGTGGATTAATGCCGGGACTAATCACAATGACATCAGCTTTAATTAGTTTTTCACCATCAATCGCTCCAAAAGAAGTGAGAACTTCTTTGGGTAATTTATCTGCCAATTTTGGCTTAATATTTTCATCAGTAACGGTAACGGCATGACCTTTTGCAACCAAAAACTTTGCTGCAGATAAGCCACTACCACCCAATCCAATAACCACATAATTTGCCATAAATTACCCCTTAGTTTTTTAGTTTGATTTACTTATGATGATGATGCTGATGCTCCATATGATGATTATGTTCCATCTCTGGATTTTGCTCCATAGTGTGATTGTGGTGAGCATCACCATGATGACCATTGTCTACTGATGAATGCGCGTGATGACCATGATGACCGTGCCCATGTCCACCATGCAAATGGTGCATAACCGTTGGAGAAAACGCAATCAAAAGCCCAGAAACAAGCATAATTGCTCCGCTAAATTTGCGAATGTTAAAGGCTTTTACTTTGGCTTGCAGCCAAGAAAGTGCTGTTCCAGTCAGAACCAAAGCAGGCAATGTGCCAAAACCAAAAAATAACATAAACAGCGCACCCATGCCAGAATGATGAGTAGTTGCTGAAATACTTGCTGACATTACCAGCGCCCCGTACACCAAGCCACAAGGTAACAAACCCCACAAGAGCCCAGCTGATAAAGCTTTTGGTATAGTATTCATTGGCAAAACTTTTTGGCGAATTGGAGCAAGTGCATTCCACAATCCCAAACCAACTTTCTCAAGACGATTTAAAAATGGCACACCTAACATCAATAAAGCAGCAAAAACAATCGCAAACCCTAACACCAATCTTGGCATGGCATTATCGGTCAAAAATGGTGCCAAAATCTGCTCGCCAAACAAACTTGCCACCACTCCAAGCATGGTATAGCTTATCAATCTACCCGCATGATAACTACCAATCAACAATGCTTGTTTTTGTGGGCTTACTTGTTTAATGGAGATGCCAAAAGCAGTAACAATGCCTCCACACATTCCCATACAGTGTGGCGACCCTAAAAAGCCCATTAATAATGCTGGAATCAGCAAACTCATACTCATAAATACATCCTTAATTTATTAACCAACTTGCTATTTAAACTAACTTACTGTTTAAATGATGACTTAATTGGTTTATTGTGCTGGTTTTGACTGGCTTGCAAAATTTGACGGCGAGCTTGTCTATCATCAAGAATAATCTGGTCAGGTGCATTATCCAAATCTTCAAACTGATTGGATTTCACAGCGTAATAAATTGCCCAAATCCCTACAACAAATAACATCAAGCTAAGTGGTATCAAAAGATAGATACTGACCATATTACACCTTTTTTTTAAGTTTTAAATGTTATTTTATCACATTTTTATTTAGTTATGATGCATTCATTTACGCGCCTATTAATAACTTTACAGCTACTCATCACCGCGCACTCGCACTTTGGTAATACTAGCCTTACCGTCCAAAGTTAATAAATAGATTTCGGTATTTTTTGGGCGAATACTCAGCTCAAAGGTGCGAAATCTTTCCATATCCATGACTCGACTACCATCACCATGTAGTAGCTGCCAAATCAACATACCCAACCACATTCCATGACCAAACACCACATAAGTACCCGCATTTAATCCATCAAAATAAGCACGAGCATTCATTACCCGTCCTGCAAAACTCCAAAAACTTTCTGTGTTTTGACTGTCTTTATGATAAATATCATTGACTTGCCAAAAATCATCGGTTTTTTGTTTTAACTGAGCAAAACTCAAATCCTTAATATGACGAAAATCCAAATAATCAAATTCGTGCAAATCTTCCAAAACAGATGCTTGGCGTTTTACTTTATTTAAAAAAGGTTCAGCGGTTTGTTGAGTACGAACGTAATTTGATACAAAAATTTCCTCAATTGGTTCTGTAATATGATGTAGCAGCCAATCTGATAAGATTTCCGCTTGGTTTTTTCCCAATGGAGTTAAATTAATTTGTGGATTTGGACGAATGTTAATTGCAGCATTTGATTCGCTTTGAGCGTGACGAATAAGATAAATTTTTTTCATTGCAAACCAGATTTTATTAAAATTAGATAATTTTTTCATTTTATCAGATTTTTTATATACATAGCTACATAAAAACAACAAAATAGCGTATTTTTACACAAGACCAACCCTAAGATAGATGATAAAATCACTGTCCAATCTTGCTATTTTGATTTAAAATTGAGCTAATTTTCATTTGATGTTTTTATCAGCATTTAGATTTCTTTACTGTACGATGATTGTATGACGGACTCTACCCACGCCAAACCTTGGCAAAAAATGGCTTTTTTATCTTTATTTGCAACTAGTGTGGGAATCACCGGATGCAATGACAACGCCAATTCTGACGGACAAGCATTAGAGCAAGCCAACGACGCCAAATCTTTTAAACCACTTGCTACTTTTTACACTCCAAACCAAGCCAATATTCATGGGCAACAAAGCGCTTTAAATCATTTTTTAAGTCGACGATGGCAACTAAAAAACATCAACCACATTCCAATTGCTGAGCCTGTCAGCATTGATTTAAGCGATTTTACTCATGGTCATGGTACGGCATTTACCAGTTGTGACCGTATTGATTTTGTACTTGATACGAGTAAATTAGCTTCTGGCGGTTTATCCATCAGTAAAATTGAACGAAAAATGAATGACTGCACTCATAATATCGGCGATGATATCATGCGGATTTTTGGAGATTTACACAGTTTTCACCGCAAAGATGATGTATTGATATTAATTAGCCTAAAAGATGAAGTTGAGCTTATTCCTGAATCTTAAGTACACATTTCATGATAAATAAATAAAATTAAAGCAAAAAACAGTTGCCATTGCATTCACAGTTTGAGAAAATAGGCGGATAGCTTGCGTATCATTTAATCAAATTTTAGCTTTTTTGGACATATATTTTTTTGGACAATCATTTTGCCATTATCTTCCCTAAAAATACAGTTTTTGCCACGTTTTTCTCTGAATTTTGCTGCCAATATTATGGCAAGTTTGTGGATGCTTGTTGGTTCTATTAAAGCCTTTGATTGGGTTAAACCCACGTTCACACAATTTCTTTTATTTTGCATCCTAGCACTTAGTGTTAACGTTTTGTTTGCTTGGCTTGTTGCGGATGCTAACAGCGCCTTTAACGAGCAAGGATTGATTAGCTATCTAGTTTGGCCCATGATTATGCTAATCGCTGGAATTATTCTTGCCAAACGCTCACAAAATTATACCTTGTTATTTGTACCAGTAATTTTATGGTTAACTGCTGATACACTGCTTGTTTTACTGCAAAGTGGCATTCAATTTTTAGGTAATCAAAATCTATTACCAGCCTGGTCTTATGGTGTTATTGAGATTTTATTTTTTTCGCTGTTTATCTGGCAAACCGTCTCTTTGCTTTGGGTTTTTGCCAAACGCCTACATTGGCCTTGGTGGGAACAGGTTATTATGTTAATTGGAGCGGTATCTTTGCTATTTGTCTGGCAAAAAAATGCAAACAATCAAAGAATTTTTCAAACCACAACACCGCCGCCAACCTTAAGCGAGGTCGCTTTTTATGCTCAACCAATGTTACTGGATGATAAATTAGCCAACCTTACCCAAAGTTCTGAAGGCATTAGTGATTGGTATTTTGTGGGAGTGGCGGGTTATCCTGAAAGTGTT
>CAKAQU010000022.1 GCA_916720335.1 uncultured Moraxella sp.
TGATTATTTGTGTCTAGAGCGCGATTGTCACGAATTTACCCATCAAAGTGATGCTTATGTGGTGTGTTTGGCAAGTTTCGGAAAACAGCTGTTAGACCCTATTGGGGTATATTTACCTATTTTTCCAGCAAAAGGATATTCGGCAACTTTTGCAGTCAAAGATGCCAGTGGCGTGCCGCAGATTAGTTTGATTGATGATGAATATAAATTGGTCATGAGCCGCTTTACTAATCCAGAAAGTGATGTGTTAAGAGTCGCAGGTACAGCAGAGTTTCATGGTTATGATACCCAACTGACCTTGAGTCGCTGTCAGGCTTTAACCAAACGAACTCAATCCTTATTTGGTGAAGCATTGGATTATCAAACGCCCAATTATTGGACGGGACTTCGCCCGATGACACCATCTAATGTGCCTTTGATTGGTCGAGCGCACTTTGGTAAAATCCGACATGGCTCAACTGGCAGACTTGTGGATAATTTGTGGTTAAATACAGGGCATGGCACGCTTGGTTTTACACACGCGTGTGGTTCGGCGAAGGCATTAAGTTTATTAATACAAAATCAAAAACCAGATTTTGATTTTCAATTTGTTGGCTATTAGTTAAAACTACGCCAAAGGGTGAAATACCATTTTTAAATCGCCGCCAAGCTGATGGACCTCAATTAAATCAAAACGTTTTTGCCAAGCCAAACCTTCCAATCCAAACTCAAACATTGGGTAGCTTTTTGTACCCAATAGGCAAGGAGCTTGATACACAATCAACTCATCTACCAAATTTTGAGCAATAAAAGCACCGGAAAGTTTACTGCCCGCCTCAACTAAAACATCATAACACTGATATTGGGTTGCTAAAATATGTAGCAAGTTGGGTAATTCATCACGCCACAATAGTGTGTTTTTATCAGTAAACACTTGATAATCATCTTGATAATTTAATCGACCTTGTCTGTCAACCACTACAATTTTTGGTTTAGGAATTTGACAAAAGGGGGTGCCCAGCCCGTTAAAACGCACTGTTAGTGCAGGATTATCGGCAATGATTGTACCTGAACCTGTGATAATTGCACCACTTTTAGCACGCAAATACTGAACATCTTGACGGGATTGAATGCTGGTAATCCATTTAGATTCACCATCTTTCATAGCAGTACGCCCATCAAGGCTAGCGGCTACCTTTAGACGCACATAAGGCATTTTTGTCGCCATTGCCTTTAAAAATCCAGCATTTAAGGCACGAGCTTTATCCTCACACACACCAACAGTAACCTTGATTCCCGATTTTAATAATTTTTGAATGCCTAGTCCTGAAACCTGTGGATTGCTATCTGTGCAAGCTACAACCACCCGAGAAACCTTAGCATCAATCAATGCCTGAGTACAAGGGGGTGTTTTTCCTGTGTGATTACACGGCTCAAGCGTTACATAGACTGTAGCTTCTTGAACATCTTGCTGATTGGATTGAGCGTTATGCAAAGCGGCTGCTTCAGCATGTGCTGTACCCGCTTTTTGATGAAACCCAGACGCTATAATTTGATGATTTTTTACTAACACACAACCAACCGCAGGATTGGGGCGCGTCGTCAGTTCACCTTGCTGCGCTTGTTGCAAGGCTAGGTTCATAAAATAAGCATCTTCGGGCTGGATAGGGCTTAAATCAGCGACGTCAAACTTACTCAGATTCATCAGATTTATCCTTAGAAGCAAAACTGGCTAATTCCGCCTGAAATGCAGCAATGTCTTGAAAATCGCGATAAACACTGGCAAAACGTACATATGCCACATCATCAATTGCCTTTAACTCCGACATTACAATCTCACCTAAACATTTACTAGAAACTTCCCTTTCACCAGTATGACGTAGTTTTTGTTCGATGCGACTAATCATCGCCTCAATATCATCCAAACTAATAGGTCGTTTTTGTAGGGGTAATGCAATGGAACGGCGCAATTTATTTTGATCATAGGGCTCATTACGCCCATTCACTTTGATAATTCTAGGAACAACTGCTTCAACCACTTCAAATGTCGTAAATCGTTCTTGACAAGACACACATAAACGACGACGACGAACTTGGGCGCCATCAGCGGCTAAACGCGAATCTATTACTTTGGTATCTGTAGCATTACAATAAGGGCAATACATGATTTTTTATTAACCATAAAAATATTAACAAATAATAATTAATTATATAATTATTAAATAGAAATTTAAATAAAAAAATATATTAATTTAGTTTAAATTAAATAACAATTAAATATTAATCTGTAAATTTTTTTTAATTAATCATGAATATATTTTTTATTAAAAAAAATTATTTATTTCTTGATTAAATTGGGTCTGCCATGTTATTTAAATTTAATATTATTTACCAATACAAAAACTTGAAAAAATACGCCCTAATAATTCATTACTACTCATTTTTCCTGTAATCTCACCCAACGCTTCTGCAGACAACCGCAAACTTTCTGCCACCAATTCACCTGCATGATAAACGGTCAATTGTTGATGAGCCTCTTGTGCATAAATTTTAGCTCGTTTTAAGGCATCCAAATGACGAGTTCTCGCCAAAAGCGTACCTTCTTGGGGGTAAAAACCAGCCTTTTGGTGCAAAACTTGAATTAAATCTGCAATACCCGAACCCGTTTGACAAGAAATCAAAATTTCGTTCACTAAGGTTTCACGTGGAACATTCATTTTAACTAGCAAATCGGTTTTATTGGCAACAAAGATAAGTTTTTGCTTGAGTTTATCAAAATCACCATAATCACCCTCGCTAAATAGCTCTCTAGCAAGCAGCATCGGGTCTATTTCACCACTTACATCATACACAAGCAGCAAAATATTCGCTTGATTGATGGCGTTTTTTGCTCTATCAATGCCAATTTTTTCTACTTTATCAGCAGTCTGTCTAAGCCCTGCCGTATCAGTCAGATGAATGGTCAGTCCATTTAAAACCAATGTTTCTTGCAATGTGTCACGAGTTGTGCCTGCTACGTCAGTTACAATTGCGCGCTCTGTCCCTGATAAGCAGTTTAAAAGGCTTGATTTACCAGCGTTTGGCTTACCTGCTAACACAACATGGATGCCATCACGCAATAATTGCCCTTGTTTAGCATTGGACAAAATATCATCAATTTCTATCAAAATTGCATTTAGCTTATTCTCAATCACGCCATCAGCTAAAAAATCTACATCTTCTTCATCAGGAAAATCAATTGCTGCTTCAACATAGATGCGCAAATGGGTAACTTTTTCTATCAAATCATTGATTTTATTAGAAAATTTACCAGATAATGAACGAATTGCTCCCAAAGCCTGAGCATCGCTCGTAGCGCTAATGGCATCACTAATAGCTTCAGCTTGCACCAAATCTAATTTATTATTCTCAAAGGCTCTTAATGAAAACTCTCCTGCTTGAGCTTGCTTTGCACCCATTTCAAATGTACGCGCCAGTAAAATGTTTTGCAACACCACACCGCCATGACCCTGAAGTTCCACCACATCCTCACCTGTAAATGAATGTGGCGCTTTAAAGTAAATCACCACCCCTTCATCAATCACGCCATTTTCGCCATAAAAACGGGCAAAATGAGCGTGCCTTGGTTTTAAAGAGGATTTTTGGGTTAATTGACAAGCAATCGAATAAGCGGTTTTTCCTGATAGACGAATAACACCAACGCCACCTTGACCAATAGGGGTGGCGATTGCCGAAATAGTATGTTTTTGATTTGTCATAATTTACCAAACAAAGCTTATATCAACACTTTTTCAGATAAGCAAATTAAAATTAAGCGGTTTTTTGCGCCATTTGCTTTTCTACATGTTTATTAACAATATGCTGATGTGCCATACTAAATAGGTTGTTTACTGTCCAGTATAATACCAAACCTGCTGGGAAAAACAGCATAAACACCGCAAAAATTAATGGCATAATTTTCATCATTTTTGCTTGCATTGGGTCAGCAGGTTGTGGATTGAGCATCTGCTGAATAAACATTGTTGCTCCCATAAAAATTGGTAGGATAAACCAAGGGTCCATTGCAGATAAATCACGAATCCATAAAATCCAAGGGGCATGACGCAGCTCAACACTCTCAACTAACGTCCAATATAATGCCAAAAAAATCGGCATTTGCAGTAAAATTGGTAAACAACCTGCCATTGGATTGACTTTTTCATCACGATAAAGCTGCATCATTGCTTGGCTCATACCCATACGGTCATCGCCAAATTTATCTTTTAATGCTTGAAGTTTTGGAGCAATGGCACGCATTTTTGCCATAGAAACGTAGCTTTTATTGGAAAACCATAATAATGCTAATTTAGTTAGCAAAGTTAATACAATAATAGACCAGCCCCAGTTGCCCAATAGTTTGTGTACACCCTCTAAAACCGCAAATAAAACTTTTGAGATTGGCCATAAAATACCATAATCAACCGTTTGATTAAGCCCAACAGCAACTTTTTCTAATTCTTTTTGTACTTTTGGCCCAGCATAAAGAGTTGCTTCCAAGGTTGCTTGTTTACCAGCTGGCACATCAATTTGTGGGCTATTAAAGCCAATAAAGTAGTCTTGACCGCTGCTGCGGCTGTAGAAGGTTGCTTCAAAATTAGTTGGTGTCCACGCCGAAACAAAATAATGCTGAACAATAGCTACCCAACCATCCTTGCTTACCGCTTTTAATTCACCGCTATCAAAATTTTTAAATTTTAGTTTATTGTATGGACTGTCTGGCGTTCCCCATGCACCACCTAAGTAAGTCGCCATACTCATCATGCCCTTATTTTCATTGCCAGGGTCGCTACTATTATCACGCTTAAGCTGAGTGTATACCTGACCTTGCCAAGCTGTCTGGCTGTTATTATTAATGTTGTAACTTAACAATATCGGGTATTCACCAGATTTAAATGTATAAGTTTTAGTAATAGTAACGCCGTCTTTTTGATAAATCAAAGGTACCTGCAAAACACCATTGGCATTCATTTGGTAGTGATTTTTTGGACTGGTAAAACTTGCTCGCCCTGAAGTAGTATCAATACCGTCGCGCCCAATCAAACCAGATTGTGCCACATAAGTGCGCCCGTTATTATTTTCCAACAAAACCAAAGGCTCTTTACTGCCTAATTTTTCATCATATTGTTTTAGACTGGCATAAACAATATCGCCCCCAATGGGGTTGATTTTGATTTCATAACGATCTGTGTCAACCAAAATCAGTTCATTATTGTTTTCATTAACTACAACTGTACTGTCTTGATTGGCAGTGATCGGTACGTCGCCATGAGATGCTGTTGGCACATCGTTTTTTTCAGATGCAGTAACTACTGATTGAGTTTTAGGAGCATTCACAATGTAATCATTACGCCAAGCCAATATCAATAAATAGGCTGTAATTAATATGGCAATAATGATTAATATCCGAAGTATTTTTTGCATAAATTTTCCTGGGGCTATTTGGCAAATTTAAGTTAAACTGCTTATTCTACTAAAATTTTTATAAAAAACCTAGTATTTCATTAAATGATTGCGATAAGCCCGATAACTGATATGGTCTAAGTAAATTGCATAAATTTTAATATTTGTTTGATAAAAATCATATTTTTTTAAAGGTAATGGTACAAAATCCACTCCATGCCCCCCAAAAGGTTGGCAGCGGCACAATCGCCAAATCAGCAGTTTAATCCCACCCACTCCATGCCAAAGCAGCGCTTGTTTAGCGTACTCAGAGCAAGTTGGATAATAACGACAACGAGCAGGAAGAAGTGGACTGATGATTTTTTGGTAAAACAAAATGCAAGCCAGCCCCAAACGAATGATAACAACTTTCACAAGATTAATTATCTTTATTGGGATAATGTTGAATAATTTTTGAAAATAACTGCGATAATTGATCATGGATATTAATTTTTTTATCGTATTTTTGTTTTACAATAACCACAATATCAATTCCACAAATGCAATATTGGTTCAAACGAAAGTATTCTCTAATTAATCTTTTTAAACGATTTCTATCAGTAGCATTTTTTAATTTTTTTTTGGTAATTGCCATGCCTAACCTGCAATTATCCATTGAATTTTCTTTAATAAAAACCAATAAATTTTCACTATGAATTTTTTTATCGCACGCATCAAAAACTTGTTTGAATTGGTAAGAATTTAGTAAACGTTGATTTTTGGTTAATTTAAAACTCAAGTTATGATTTTGGTGTCTCATGAATTTACCTTTAGACAAAAAAAGCACCCAAAAGGTGCTTTATTTTTATAATCGCTATTATACAGTCAAACGATGACGACCTTTAGCGCGGCGGCGAGCTAAAACTTGACGACCATTTTTAGTAGCCATGCGAGCACGAAAACCGTGAGTACGTTTACGTTTTAAAACACTAGGTTGGAAAGTACGTTTCATAATTCACCTTAAGGATATAATCACATCACCAAACCCTGCAGAAGTTTTTTGTGGTGATAAATTGGATAAATTGTTTGTTAATTTAACTAAAAAATTAGCTAAAGTAATTTAAAGGACAAAATTCTACCTAAAAAATTTGCTTAGGTCAAGGTAAAAATTAAATTATCTTAGCAATTAACTGTAAAAACAAATAAATTAGGTTATCCTAAATTAAAAAATTTGATTTAAAAAATTAATTAATCTAGTAAACAATTATATATTTAGAATGATTTTTTAAAGTTATCCACAAGTTTTTCTTGCCATTATTATTAATTTAATATATTATAATAATAATAAGGGCATCGATTTTCTGTTGATAAGTAGTGTTTTAGTATAAAAATCAATAATTTAAAATGTGGATAACCCTGTGTAAAACTTTGTATAACTTGTGGGTAAGTTAGCTAATATGATTTTCCCCACAGTTTATCCACAAAGTTATCCACATAAATTTTGGGTGTATGATGGCAAGCAATATTTCGTTTTTTGATGATGGGCTTTTTGATGAGGGATTGATTGGAACAGATTCATCTTTGGTTGTGGTTCAAAGTCAACCCTTACAATCTTTTGATGCGTTACAGTTGTGGCAGTTTTGTTTGGATGAGCTAAAAAAGGGCATCTCAGACTCGGAGTTTCATCAGTGGTTAAAGCCTCTAAAACCTTCAATTGAAGGACATGTTTTAGTGCTAACAGCAATAAATATGTCATTTATTCGCAAAATCAAAGAACGATTTTTAGATGACATCCAGCAAATTTTGGAAGTTTATACCAAAGGTCAAATTCTTGCAGAATTAAAAACTGAGAAGGTAGCAGAAAAAACCACTAAAAAACGCCCAAGTTTTAAATTGGGTGTTAAAATTGAAGAAAGCAACCCAATTGAAGAACGCTTTACTTTTGAGAATTTTGTTAAGGGCAAGTCCAATGCCTTGGCATATAATGCCTGTCTTGAGCTTTCTAAAAAAATTGGACAAGAAAAGAACAGTAGCATCGATAATCATTTGGTGTTTATTTACGGTTCATCAGGGCTTGGAAAAACACATTTGATGCATGCGGTTGCACATCGTTATCAAAAGGCTGGGCTGCGTTATTGTTATTTTACCAAAGACCAATTTTTTAAGGTAACCATTGATGCCATGCGCGGAGGTGACGGTCGAATTGATGGGTTGATTAAACGAATTTGTCGAGCCGATTTGTTGATTGTGGATGATGTTCATTTAATTAATAATAAAAATGGACCTAAGGTTTCACAGCTTCTGATGACGTTATTTGGTGAGTTTACCAAAGGCGACAAGTGTTTAATTTTGGCTTCAGATAAACCACCAGCTCAAATGGCAAATTTTGATGGTAGATTTTTGTCACGGTTTTCAAGTGGACTAACGGCTGCCATTGAACCGCCTGATATTGAAACACGCATGCAAATTTTACAAAAGAAAGCCTCCATTATGAACATGGATTTGCCCAAAGAGTGCGCGTTGTTTATTGCTCAAAATATCCCACCAGATGTTCGCCGTTTAGAAGGAGCGTTAAACCAAGTTCAAGCCAATGCTGCTATTATCGGTGATAAAATTGATTTGCGATTAGTGCGCCATGCTCTAAAAGACCGTATTGAAGCCAAAGCCCGTGCAGTGAATGCTGAAAATATCAAAGATGTAGTCGCTGAATACTATGGTATTGCTCAAAAAGATTTGATTGGTAAAAAGCGTACCCGTACGATCGCCCGTCCAAGGCAAATGGCAATGGCATTGATACGTGAATTGACCCAAGATAGTTTTCCTGAAATTGGACAAGCTTTTGGTGGTCGCGACCATACGACAGTGATGTATGCATGTGAAAAAATTTCACAACTGTGTCAAACAGACCCTAATATTCAAAAAGATTATCAATCCTTAATGGCAACATTAGAGTTTGCCTAAATCCAAGCAAACTTATGATACAATAGGCATCTATCACAATTGTTGTGGGTTTGGTTAAGATTAATTAAGGAATATGTGATGAAGTTAGTAATTGACCGCCGTTTACTTATTAAAGCAATGGCTTTGGTAGTCGAGGCAGCTGACAGTCGTCATCGTTTAGCAATTTTGGCAAATTTAAAACTGGTGCTTTTACCTGAGGCATTAACGTTGACTGCTTCAGATTTAGAAGTGCAGCTATCATGCCGTATTGCTTTGCCTGAAGGGGCTTGTGTGCAAACGGGAGAAATTACTTTACCAGCTGAGAAATTTTTTAGTATTTGTCGACTTTTATCCGATGATTTAGTTGATATTGATGTGGATGAAAAACAAAACCGCTGTTATATCAGCAGCGGCAAGGGTAGATATACCTTAAGCGCTTTGCCTGCAAGCGGTTATCCTAGTATTGGCGAGCCAACAGGTGAGAAGTGTGTTAAGGTGGCACTGGATGCGTTTTCTGATGTGTTAAAACACACCCGTTTTGCAATGGCAACCCAAGATGTACGCCATTATTTAACTGGACTTTTGCTTGAAATAGAAGAGCAAAAACTGACCGCTGTTGCAACCGATGGGCATCGTTTGGCAGTGGCGTATCGTACACTAAATGAATCTTATACACCCACCAAAATCATCATTCCTAATAAAGCAGTGAGTGGGCTTGAAAGACTTTTACTTGAATTGACCAAAACTCCTGAAAAAGACGATGTGGTTAATTTGGGTTTGGATGGTGAATTTTTGCAGGTAACCCTAAATTTTGGCGCTCAGATGTCTGTTGATTTGACCGCTAGACTCATTGAAGGTAAATTCCCTGATTATCGCCGTGTTCTTCCTGCCAACAACGATAAAATTGCCGTATTTAGTAAAGATGAGATGGTGAGTGTTTTGCGACGTATCTCAGTATTAAATACCAAGGAATCTCCTGGCGTATCTTTAAGTTTTTCAAACAATGATTTTGCTACCATCAGTTCCAATAATCGTGAACAAGACGAAGCAACTGAAACATTGACAGTTCAATACACAGGCGAGCCTATTGAAATTGCATTTAATGAAAGTTATTTGCGAGCGGTACTTAATGTATTAGAAGGGGATGTTTATTTGCAAATGATTCACCCAAATAGCCCAACTTTAATTTATCAAGCAAGGGATGATAAGAATCATCAATATGTGGTAATGCCAATGCGTGTGTAATCAACCGTAGCTAACTACTTACTTGAGCGCCTCTGGCTAAACCGTGATTTTAATGCCAAAAAATGCTATAATGACGGGCTATTTTTATCAAATTGGATGACGTATGACCGATATTACAACCAATAATAATAACAATAAAGATTTAACCAAAGGCGATTATACCGCTAAAAATGTTCGGGTATTGCGCGGGCTTGAAGCGGTGCGCGTCAGACCAGGTATGTACATTGGTGACACGGATGATGGCACAGGACTTCATCATATGGTATTTGAGGTTGTTGATAATGCTATTGATGAGGCGTTAGCAGGATATTGTGATGAAATTAACATCACCATTCACCAAGATGAATCCGTGTCAGTGATGGATAATGGGCGTGGTATTCCTGTGGACATCCATCCTGAAGAGGGCGTATCGGCTGCCCAAGTTATTATGACGGTGCTGCATGCTGGCGGTAAATTTGATGATAACACGTATAAAGTTTCTGGCGGTTTGCATGGTGTGGGCGTATCAGTTGTCAATGCTTTGTCTTGTAAGTTGATTTTAAATATTTGGCGTGATGGTTATTATTACACTCAGCAGTACGCTGATGGTGAACCTGTCAATTTACTGACTAAAATTGAACCTTCGGATAAAACAGGTACACAAGTGCGTTTTTATCCTAGCAGTGAGATTTTTTCAGGGGTAATTTTTGATTTTGATGTGCTTGCTAAACGTCTGCAAGAGCTGTCCTTTTTAAACTCAGGTGTGCGCATTGTTTTAACTGATGAGCGTACTGATACTACAAAAGTTTATGAACACAAGGGTGGTTTATCTGAATTTGTGCGTTACATCAATCAGGGCAAACAAACTTTGAATGATATTTTTCATTTTAATAGTCAAAGTCAAGACATTGGTGTTGAGGTCGCTTTACAGTGGTCAGATAATTATAATGAAAAAGTATTGTGTTTTACCAACAATATCCCTCAAAAAGATGGCGGTACACATTTATCAGGATTTCGCTCAGCTTTGACACGCTGTTTAAATGCTTATATGGACAGCGAAAACCTCACTAAAAAAGAGAAAGTACAGGTTACTGGCGACGATGCGCGTGAAGGTTTGACTGCAATTATTTCGGTGAAAGTGCCCGACCCTAAATTTTCTAGCCAAACTAAAGAAAAATTGGTTTCTAGTGAAGTAAAATCAGCGGTAGAAACGGCGATGAATCAAAAATTAAGCGATTATTTGCTGGAAAATCCAGCCGCTGCCAAGACCATTGCAGGAAAAATCATTGATGCGGCAAGAGCTCGTGAAGCTGCACGCAAAGCACGAGAAATGACTCGTCGTAAAACCACATTAGATATTGCAGGACTTCCAGGAAAACTTGCTGATTGTCAAGAAAAAGACCCAGCATTATCTGAACTTTATTTGGTTGAAGGCGATTCTGCTGGCGGTAGCGCCAAACAAGGTCGCAATCGTAAAATGCAAGCGATTTTGCCATTAAAAGGTAAAATTCTAAATGTTGAGCGCGCTCGATTTGATAAAATGTTATCATCGGCGGAAGTTGGCACTTTGATTACCGCACTAGGTACAGGTATTGGTAAAGATGAATACAATCCTGATAAACTGCGCTACCATAAAATTATTATTATGACGGATGCGGACGTGGATGGTTCACATATTCGTACACTGCTTTTGACATTTTTCTTTCGTCAAACGCCAGAACTGATTGAGCGTGGTCATATTTATATTGCTCAGCCGCCTTTATATAAAATCAAAAAAGGCAAACAAGAGTTGTATCTAAAAGATGATGAAGCTTTACGTAGTTATCTGTTGTCTTCAACGATTGATGAAAATCAGCTCTTTATCACTAAAGACACTCCAGCAGTTAACGGTCAAGCTTTGGGAAAACTGCTGATTGCCTATAATCAAACACAAAATACAAAATCTCGACTTCGTCAAAAATATCCGGATGCGCTGCTTGACGCTTTAACCTTTGTGCCAAAATTATCATTACAAGACATCAGCTCAAAACAGACAATGATTGATTGGTCAAAAGCACTGCAAGATAAGCTGCATGAGCTTGCCCCAAGTTTGTCAGCAGGTGTAGCTTTGCAAGAGTTTTCTGAAGGACGAGAGTTTTTGCCACAAATTACATTATTTGTGCATCGTTTACCTCAATATTATACATTGGATACTGTATTTATTAATTCTAGTGAATATGCAAACTTATTGCAATTGTCAGCTCAATGGAATACTTTATTGACGGATGAATCATTTTTGCGCCGTGGCGATAAGGATTTTTTGGTAAAAGATTTTCATCACTTATGGGAACAGATGATGAGTGATGCCAGACGCGGGTTATCCATTCAGCGTTACAAAGGGCTTGGCGAGATGAATGCTGACCAACTTTGGGAAACCACTATGGACCCTGAAAATCGTCGTATGCTTAAAATCACTATTGAAGATGCGATTAAAGCTGACCATTTATTTACTTGTTTGATGGGTGATGAAGTGGAGCCAAGACGAGCATTTATTGAAGAAAACGCCTTAAATGCTGACATTGATACCTAAAAATATCTTTAAAAAAATCAGCATGGATTCTGTTATGCTGATTTTTTTGGCTAATATAGAATTATTCAGGAAAATTAATATAGTTTGGTAGTACAGTCAATGTGAGCCAAACACCATTTTCTGCTTGAAAAAATTCATAACCATCTTGATTCATTTGCTTACTATCAATGCTTAAAACAACAGGTTTGCCACGTCTACCCCCAACTTTTTTGGCAGTACTGATGTCGTGTGATAAATGTACATGATGCCTACTTTGAGCGGTGAGACCTTCTTGGTGAATTGCAGGCAGAAAATCGGCAATCGTACCATGATACAATGTATCTGGCGGTATTTTTTGCACATAATGACGATTAACAGTCTTGTTGGAATGTCCTTGTACTGCTCGAATTTTTTTTCCATCATCGGAAATTTCAAAGCGTTTTTTATCGTTATTTTCTACAACCAATAATAACTGTTCTTTGTCAAATTGATTGTCAGTTTCAGCAGCCTTTTGTAATAATACATCAATGTCAGTCCAGCCTTCAGTGTTTAAGGTAATGCCAATCGTTTCAGGCTTATGACGCAGTAATAAGCTTAAAAATTTGCTTAATTGTCTATTATGCATATGACTCCTTATTGTTTTATGCTTTGTTGCTAATGTCTATTGTGTTTGAACCTAGCATTTACTTTTTTTGGTATTTACTCTGTTTTATAAATCTGTTTACATTCTACGCTTGCGTCTTGGCAAAATTTCAATGGTTTATCTTTAAATGACATCATCATGAATCAATAAAGATAAACCTTAGTTTTTTTCATGGGTTTATTTTTTCTATTTCTTAAAAAATAACAACTAATAATGAATATTATTGATAAGATATTTTAATCAAAAATGGTTTTATGCATTTTTTAGCTGTCCAATTTTTTCACCCATGACTACTTTTTTATCAGCAACCATGGACGGATGCCATTGATTGTGAGCGGACTTAGGCAGTAGCACAATTGCAGTTGAACCTAAATAAAAACGCCCTAATTCATCGCCTTTTTTAAGAAGTAATTCGTGCTTTTGTTCTTGAATGTAGGGTGTGCGATGTAGCCTTCCTGTTGCAACGCATTCAATACCTGCAACAATCATTGCCCCAACTAGAACCACACTTGCTAAACCAAAATCAGTTTCAAAAATACATACCAAACGCTCATTACGAGCAAATAAATCTGGAATATTTTCGGCAGTATTTTTATTAACTGAAAACAAGCTACCTGGTATATAACGACTTTGAATTAGTTTACCGTCAAATGGCATATGCACCCGATGATAATTACTTGGTGCAAGATAAATTGTGGCAAACTGCCCATCAATAAAGGTTTTGCCAAGCTCAAAATCAGCTAATAATTGACCAGCTGAATAGTTAAATCCTTTGGCCTGCAAAATAGCATCATGATGAATTGTACCAATTTGTGAAATTGTGCCATCAGCGGGGCAGATAATGCTGTTGGGCGTTGAATCAATCGGTCTTTGCCCTGGTTTGAGTTCGCGAGTAAAAAAATCGTTAAAACTGTCATAATCAGTTAAATTTTCTCGCTGATATTCATCTAGTGAAATATCATAGACTTTGGCAAAGGCAGAAATGAGAGATTTTTTGATGTAAGGATTTTGGCTTCTAGCAAGATTGCCTGCTAATTCACTTAATTTTTGTTGAGGTAATAAATTTTGGGCAAGAGAAAATAAATTCATAATTAAATCAATTGGTAAGATAAAATAAAAATGTTATCATACCATTATAACAGATATTATTTCAATATATGGAGCGATGCATAAAAAGCTCTGTACTGCTTTGATTTAAAAGATTGAATAAATATTGATTGTTTGCCTGATGTTTTTTGAAATGATTGAATTTAAGAATGTGAGTAATTTATGAGTATTTTTCAAGAAAAAATTGCTTTTGAAAATAGATTTTCTCAAGAAACCAAACAGCTGATTGTTTTGACTTCAAAAACAACAGGTGGTGCTAGCAAAGCAGGTAAAGAAAAACTTTGGATAGCAAGTCAAAGGGTTATTGCTTACGTTGATGAAAAAACTGGAGAATTTTATCAAAGCCCCGCACGTTTAGAGTGGCAAATCAAAGAGACAAAAAACAAAATATTTGATTTTGGGGGTCATAAAATTTATAAGGTTTTGGTAAGACCAGAATTATCAGATAATAAAACCAGTAATGCGCTGCATTATTTTATGTTGATTGATTTAATAGAGGAAAATAACCATCAATTGTTAAATGATTTTTTAGAACAATACTTAAAACCAGTTAATTTAAATTATCGAGATATTATATTTACTTTAAATAAAGAATATAATGAATTTGAAGCAAATTATCAGTTTTTAGATAAGGAAATATCTATTTATTTGAATTGTAATGATTTTGATAACAATCAAGAAATTAATTTAAATTTATATTTAAATATATTAGATAATATTTTAAATAATAAGAAAGATTTTGATGATTTATGTAAAAAATTTGCCTGTCAAGAGGTATTAAAAGATGCTCAAAATTGGCAAGAAGATGGTGAAGAGAATGACTTAATCAATGATAATCAATTTATAAAACGAATTTCAATAAACTCCATCTCATTAAGACATAATAGCTTTGAGGTTTTTTATGACGATGATGATATATTTTGGGGTCATGCGATTGTTGTTTATGGTGAAATTTTAGATAATTTTTGTGATATCAATTTTATCAATGCCACAATTCAGGGTTGAAAATGAATATTATTGATGTGTATAAAGAAAATTACCCAAGTTTAGCTGAAGATAAGCTTTTAAAATTAATTGCTATTGATGCTTTTTTACGTAGAATCTCTGATTTTTATGAACCTTTTATGGTAAAAGGTAGCACGATAACCAGATTGTATTTTGATGATTATAAAGCAAGAATCCCTGAAGATATTGATTTTGTGTATTTTGGTCATATAAAAAATACTCAAGATGCGCAAGAAATATTTACATCATGGACAGATAAAGCCACTCAAAAAAAATTAAAAGATGGCATTATATTTAAAAAATTTTCTAAATACAGTAATTGGCAAAATATCGATTATGCAATGAATGAAGATTTTCCAACGGTATTTGGTGTATTGCGGGCAGAAATCAATAATAAAAAAATATTTATTGACATTGAAATATCTTTTAATCTAGAAATTCTTGCCAATCCTATAGAAAATATCTATCCAACACCAAAAGATAAGATTTATCTTCCATATACTGCACCATTATCCATTCAAATAGCTTGGAAAATTCACCAGTGTATTATTAATCC
This sequence comes from uncultured Moraxella sp., assembly GCA_916720335.1. GTDB lineage: Bacteria > Pseudomonadota > Gammaproteobacteria > Pseudomonadales > Moraxellaceae > Moraxella. The sequence goes on from CAKAQU010000022.1 coordinate 15,421, forward strand.
ACGTTTTAAAGATTTTTATGATTTGGCGTTTTTGGTAAATAAATTAAATCGTTATCCAGATATTGATATTTTATTTAAAACTTTAATCAATGAATGCAGGCGCGATAAAATTTCTAAAATGGTAATTAAGAAATTCTTTGATTATCAAATACCAAAGAATTTAGGTGATTTTTATTCAATAGATAAAAAACTTCAAATTGACAAAAACTACCAATGGCACTATGAAGAATTATCTGAAAGGTTTGAGCAAGTTTTTGATAATTTTGATAATTTTTGGTTATTTTATCAAAATGCAATGAAAACTTGTCAATTCAATAATTATGTGGAACAATACCTGTTAGATTATTAAATGCAAACGAATCTTATTAATTTGTGTCAAATTGGCAGAAAAATTGCAGTTATTTTATAGGTTAAATAAGGCGTAGATGGAGAATGTATGAGTAGCTTAACCCCTGAACAAGTTGCTTTGCAATTAGAGAGCTTAGAAGGCTGGACACTTGATGGTTGCAGCTTAAACAAAACCTTTGAGTTTAGTGATTTTGCACAAGCCCTAGCGTTTATGGTGCGTGCGGGCTTTTACTGTGCAGAATTTGAGCATTATCCATATTGGCAAAATAATTATAATATCGTTAGTGTTCGCATTGGCAATCCAGACGATACTGCCATTGAAGGGCGTGATATTCAGCTTGCTAAACGCATTGAGTCTTGTTTGGCTTAAGCAAGTAATGTTTTATATTCACTGTGTTTGTCTATAAAACTTGCAACAAATGAGCAGCTAGCAATTATTTTTTTCTGGTGAATTTGAGCATAATCTAAGGCGTGTTTAACAAGTTTTGAACCGATTCCTTGTCCGCTTAGTTCACCAGGTACAATCGTGTGTTGAAAATCCCAAATATCATCAGTAACAATCTGATAACTCAGATAAGCCGTACATAAAGCGACGGTAAGTGTAAAACGTTGATTTTGTAAATCGTGTTCAATGATGTTGTTTGAGTCAGCGATGTTCATGGTTTGATTGTATAATATTTGCAGTTGTAGAGATTTTAGCAAAAAAATGCAAATTTTACACTGATAAAAAAATTTTTAAAAAAATACTTGACAGTTTTAAAAAAATCTTTATAATACGCACCATGAACAACGCGGGAATAGCTCAGTTGGTAGAGCACAACCTTGCCAAGGTTGGGGTCGCGAGTTCGAATCTCGTTTCCCGCTCCAAATTATAAAAAGCCACTTTTGATTAAGTGGCTTTTTTGTTATTTTTGTGCCAAAATAAACCAAACTGTTGAATTGGTAATAGGGTTTGGTTATGAAATATGCTTATGATACAAAAGGTAATTATCAGCGTGCAGCAAATATTACGCGTAATACCGCAGAAACGCAAATTTCGGTCTATTTAAATATTGATGGCACAGGGGTCGGAGAAATTGATACGGGCGTACCTTTTTTAGATCATATGCTAGAACAAATTACGCGGCATGGGCTGTTTGATTTAACTGTAAAATGCCAGGGTGATACTCATATAGATGACCATCATAGTGTTGAAGATACAGGGATTGCGATTGGTCAAGCGTTAAAGCAAGCGCTGGGTGATAAAAAAGGCATTCGTCGTTATGGCCATTTTTATGCGCCACTTGATGAGAGTTTAAGCCGTGTGGTTGTTGATATTTCAGGTCGCCCAAGCCTACATATGAATGTGCCTTTTACTCGAAGTCATGTGGGAAAAATGGACGTGGATTTGTTTTCAGAATTTTTTTATGGATTGGTCAATAATGCAGCAATCACTTTACACATTGATAATCTAAAAGGTCAAAACAGTCATCATCAAATAGAAAGTGTTTTTAAGGCATTAGCAAGGGCGCTACGTATGGCGTGCGAATTAGATGTGCGCGCTGGTGATAAATTGCCTTCAACTAAGGAAATGTTGTAATAAAATAACTAAAGGAAAATCAATGAAAACAGTAAAAATTGCTCTGTTAGATTATGGGGTTGGCAATCTTTTCTCAGTAGCAAATGCTTTAAGGGCGGTTGGTGCTGATGTGGTGATTACTCAAAATTTAACAGACATTCAAGCGGCTGATAAAATATTACTTCCTGGTGTGGGTGCAATCAAAGATGCCATGCATCACATGCAAAAAGCTAAAATAGATATCGCCGTTAAAGAAGCTTTGCAAAATAAACCTGTTATGGCAATCTGTGTAGGCATGCAGGCGATGTTCGATTATTCAACTGAAGGCGGTCATGTGGATTGTTTGGGGATAATTTCAGGTAGTGTGCAAAAATTTGATGAAACATGGCTAGAAAACGGTCAACCGATAAAAATCCCCCATGTTGGTTGGAACAAAGTAACTATGGATGGCAATCACCATTTATGGCAAAACTGTAAAAATGAGTATTTTTATTTTACTCACAGCTATTATTGCAAACCAGATATGACCAATCAAGACAATCGTAATTTGATTGTTGCTGATTGTGATTATGGACAGAAATTTTGTGCAAGTGTGATTAAAGAAAACCTTTTTGCTACTCAATTTCATCCTGAAAAAAGCCATAAAGCGGGGCTTTGTCTATTAAATAATTTTATTACCTGGAATCCTTAAATATCTAAAAGTTAGCAATAACTGATTTTCATCTTAAAATCAGTTATTGTATAAAATACCAATGTTGTATTTATCTAAATTAAAATAGATAGCGAAGTGACATGATTGAATAGACCTCTTGCGAAAGTATCCTAAAGATTTACAATTTCCAAATGAAATACGAAAACCTAATCCAAAGAAGCGACAGGG
>CAKAQU010000023.1 GCA_916720335.1 uncultured Moraxella sp.
GGAGACTTTCAAAAAGCTACCAGATGTAATTGATCATAACCTTGAAAATCAAGTGGTCATTTCATCGGCTAAAGTATCAGAGTTTTATCCGGATATTAAAGAGCTGAAAGAAGCATTGCCTACAGTTGTATTATGTGAGTTTGACTTTGAAAAAATTCAAAAGCACATAGATTTTTCAGGCAACACAGTATTCTTGTCCAATACCATTATCAATAATTTGCTGTTGGACATCCATATTACTGATTCGGACATTAATCTGAACTAAATGTGAAGTAAATAGACAGTAAATTTAAAATTTACTGTCTATTTTTTTAATATTTGAACCATATTTATCATGTTTGGGGAATGTAATGGTAGATAAAACGACTGAAGAATTTCAGCAAGAAATTCTTAAAAATATCAAATTAAAAAATACGTCTGTTGATATTTATTATCAGCAGAATGTGTACTGCAATTTCAAATCTGACCGTGAAGCACCATTTTCTGTCAGCTTAAATTTGGATTGGCAGAAGATTTTCCTGTTTTATCGTAATAAAAGTGAGATAGATAATATCGGAGAAATGTTTCCAAACTTCAGTTTATCTAAGCAGGATGGGGATAATGTATAATACATTTATGATGTCAGTGCTTTGGATTTTGCCCAAACCTGTGCGGTCTTTATCAAATTGGCCGAACGTGCCGAACAATATTTTTCTGAACGGCCAGTAGTTAACAGCCGCAAAAAAGAAGTGATGTCAGGTAATTATATTGATACATCCGGAAATAAAATTACTGCACCTGATAATCTGCGAAACTGTCATTTCCAATTTCTAGGAGGAGGTGGAAATGAAGTTGTTATCCACCCTAATGCAAACTTGCGTAATGTGTTTTTGGAATTTTTAGGTAAGGACAGCAAAGTCTATATTGGAGAAAATGTTTCTATGCAAGGCCAATGGTGTTTGGGAGTAGGCTGTACGATTAACATCGGCAGTAAAACTACCAGTACCAATCCGGTTTATATTACTGTTGCCGAACATACAACCTTGTCCATTGGTGAAGATTGTATGTTTGCCACTAATAATCAAATCCGTACTGATGATGCACACCCGATTTATGATGTTCATACTGGCAAACGTTTAAATGTTTCTAAAGACGTTACCATTGGAGACAGAGTGTGGGTAGCCTATGGCGCAACAATTTGGGGTGGTACAAAGATTGGTAGCGGTAGTATTGTTGGTGCATTTTCAGTAGTGAAAAAACGTTTTCCTAATAACTGTGTTATTGCAGGTGTGCCGGCTAAAGTCATACGCAAAGATGTATTTTGGGAACGCAATAATGTTTTATACACAGATATAGATGAAGGTAAGGATTTGGCAGAAATGAATCATGTTACCTATATCAATTCAACAGTAGAACTTGATTAGTGCATCTAATAGTAAAGGCCGTCTGAAAACATAAAAGTTTTCAGACGGCCTTTTTTAAGATAAGACAGAGATTACTCTAAACAAGCCAATTGTTTTTTCAGACACTCAGCCTGTAATACCTTGTCACCTTTAGCTTCGGCTATTTCAGCTGCCAGTTTCCAATATGCTGCTGTATCTTGTAGAGAGAGACTGTCAAAATAACGTTGTGCTGCCTGATGATTTTTCAGACGGCATAAAGCAGTTGTATAAAGATACATCGTTTCCGGTGAGGTTTGTGCAAAATCAGCCAATATTTTGGTTACAGACTCCCAATCTTGGTTTTGGGCAAGTTTTTCAGCTTCATACAAGGCCAAAGACGGATTCTCAGGATATTTTTGGCGCAGTTGAGCCAATAGATATCCTTCGCCGTCAGTGTTGCCGGTAGCATACATTTTTTTCAGATAATCGACTGTTAAATCTTCAGGAATTAAGAGCAGATTTTCTTCAAAGGCACGGTTAAGCTGGGTAAATAGTTTTTCAGAATCACCGCGTAATTTTGCCAGTCTTGCAATGGCGATACGGCAACTTGGATCATTCTGAGTATGGTTTTCAAAAGAAACTAAATACTGATGCGCGCCTTGTAAGTTACCAAGTTTCATGCAGAGGTAAGAAGCCAATAGCTCGGGTTTGAGATAGCCTTTTTCGCGATCGCCCAAGCTATCAATATACGTTTTCAGTAAGGCTAATGCTACAAAATAATTCTGCTCCGATAGCTTTTGTGCTACGGTCAACAAAGGTTGATATGAGTCGGGTAAGTCTGTACCTATCCGGGCAAACAGTTTTTCAGACGGCCTTTTTGCTTGGTGAAACGAGGCTGCAAGTAATGCGACAATTAAATCATTTTGCGTTCCTATATGCTCGTTTTCAGCAAAAAATTCCGCCCCTTTAACGGCATTACCGATATATAAGTTCATTTTCGCATGCCAGTAGCCTGCGGTATCGGGATAATTAGGTAACAGGTTTTGCAAAGTATCAAACTGTTTGCTCTCAAATAAAGCGTTCAGATAACGATGGCGATAATCAGCTGTTTCTTCCGCATTCAGACGGCCTGTATCAAGCAGAGTTTGGATACGGGTTGCTGCCAAGTCCCATGCATGAAGTTTCTCAGCTTGGGTAATCATATTCTGAATAATAGGCAGATTATCTGTAGTGTCAGGTTGGTCAAGTGCTGTAATAGACTGATAGACACGCTCACAATTATTCGAATCCCTAAATTGGAATGTTTTGTCGATACGTTTTTGATATAAATCAGGTACTTTAGCTTGATTGTCTACCAGGTCTTTTAATGCTGCCAGAAGTTCTGTTTCATTATAAGCAACTGCACCAAAACCATCTCGGTTATAGTCAAAATAACCTTTTTGATAGGTGTGGTTTCCACTGGAGAATACTTCATCATAATCAAATTGATAATATAAAATAGCTTTATTCAGATAGGCTACATCAAATGCAACAGATGAATAGTCTGTAATCAAGATACTAGTATTTTGGAAAACCGATTGAATGTTACCTTCTGAATAGCTATAGATTTTAATAAAGTTAGGCACAGTGAACTCATCCATGTATTCCTGAATACTTGGATGTGGTGCAAAGACGATTTGATAACCTTGATCATTCAGTTCTTTTAATATGGCGTGATTCATGAAACTATGCCAATGTTTGGCATAGTTAGTTTTCATGAAATCAGGGTTTCTTGTTCGTTCTGTACCTGAGATATATGTACCTACAATGGAGCTACGCCATGTTGGCATGATTAAAATCTGTTTAGATTCGGTATTGTTATTGATGAGTAAACGGTCATAACGAGGGAAACCTGTCAGTTTAACTTCTTTTTTACCAAATTTATAAGCAGTCGTATTGTCCACAATAGAATGGTATTCTGGATTTGTCGCTGTAACGAAACAAGCAATTTTTTTGGTATTTAACCAACCTGATAAATCATCTTTCGTAATGCCATGTTGTAAAAAGACGTAGTCTTTATCTAATAGGGAATTATCTTTGAAATAATGTGTGATATATCCATCAACATGACTACTGATGATTTTTGCGCAGTCTTTTAATTTACTCTCAAATGCAGATGAGCCAAATTCAAGCAAATTAAACCCATCTTGTTCGAGCCTTTTCCAATCAGAGGAGGTTTTTTTCAAGGCAAAATAAATATCTTGTTCTGGATGATTTTCACTAATATAACGATATAAGTGTTCTGCATTATCATCGGCCTGATTGTCCCTATCCATTAAAATCCAGTCATTCGATTTAACTGTGGATTTTTGTTTGAATGAAGTGAATACTGTTTCGATTGGTAGTTTGTCAAATTGTTTTCCTGAGAATGTTAATTTGGCTCTTTTACCGGCTAAAAAAAGTTCTAAATCGCCCATGTCGTGACAAGGAAGCCATGTGCGGTATTCTTTAGTGTATAAATTACCTAGAAAGTCATAGACAACTTCTTTTTGGTATTTAGGGAATATTTCCTTACCATTGATTATCCATTGCTCAACAATTGGGAAATTTGAAAAATATTTCACCAAAATTTGTTTCTTTTTCAAATCAAAATCTTCAACATAAGCAATTTGATTCTTAGGTGTCGTATTTTTAAATAAACCGAGCAGAGCTACTTTTTGGAAAAACCATGTCCCTGCTAAATTAAAGCGAAGAATTGTTGCTTCATCAATATATGAGAACATTTCATGTAATAAGGCAACGAAATGTTTTTTTTGCTCTTCATTTAGGTGTGACAATGCTGCAGGTTTGTTTACGATACGGCCAAAATACCAAATGATATGGTATAGGACGATTCTTTGAATATGCTCAGGGACTTCTCCAAATTTCATTTTGGCTGTTTTTAAAATTTCAATACAGCCTTTTTCAATTACCCTAGAAAATAGTAATGGATTGTTCCATGCTCCATCTAACGTAGACGAACCATCAGAACGTTTTCGATAAAAATAACTGATTTTTGACAGAAAAGCAGCATTAGTTGAGGCATCAGTATTTAGAATATAATCAGTAACAAATTTTGCATCTTCAAAGCTAGGTTTCATTGCCTCATCAAAATAAATATGTGCATTACGGATATTATCAATTTTGAAAAAAGCAGTACTTGCAGATAATTGTAGGTGATCTTTTAGATTAGATAATGGAAGGACAACATCCCCTTTAGCAAAACGATATTTTAAGGGGTGTGTATCTTTCACCATGTCTTTATCTTCAAAATAGAAGACTAATGGGCAACCTACTATGCTAATGTTGGCATTATTACTTAAGAAGTTATCTGTTTTGTAGAAGTAATCAGAAGAAACAAAATCATCTGGATCTATGAATGTTACCCATTCAGTTTCAACATGTTGTAAACCCAGATTGCGTGCCGAGGCCTGACCACCATTTTCTTTGTAAAAATAATGGATATTTTGGGGAAACTTGGCTTGCCATCGTTTGATGATTTCTGCCGAATGGTCGGTTGATCCATCATCTACTAGAATGATTTGAATGTGTTTTTTGAAATTCAAGCTTTGTTTGACGATACTGTCAAAGTATTCATCAAGGTATTTTTCGACGTTATAAACGGCTGAAACGATTGTAAATTGATTATTACCTTCGTATTTTAAGGGAAGGTATTTTTTTATCTGCTCTTTACGTTTATAATAGGAATCCTTAAAAAAAGCTTCTGGATCTCTTTTAAGTTTGTTTAAACGTCTTTGGAGGGTTATTTTATCCCTAACTGGCAATTTTTCAACTAATTTCTTTTCAATATCATCTAACAACTTCATAAGTTCCCTTAATGCTCGATGCCAAGTTACCTAGAGCATCTTATACACCTCAAAAGCCTCATCCATATTCTCATAAACAGTCATTTCACCTGCTTTTAAAATAGCAGCCTTATCACAATACTGTTTAACAATATTTAGCTCATGGGATACCAAAATCATGGATTTATGAGCCCGTTTTTCAAATAATTCTATTTGGCATTTTTGTTTAAAACTGGCATCGCCCACAGAAATCACTTCATCAATCAAATAACAATCAAAATCTACTGCCATAGAAATCGCAAAAGCAAGTCTTGCTTTCATACCTGATGAATAAACCTTTACAGGTTCATACAAATATTTACCAAGCTCAGCAAAAGACTCTACCATCATCATTGCTTCATGATAATCTTTATTATAGATGCGACACACGAAACGTACATTATCCACACCTGTTAGACTGCCTTGAAATGCCCCACTAAACGCCAAAGGCCAAGATATGCTCATATTTTTGGTTATCTTGCCTGATGTTGGTTTTTCTGCGCCACCTAAAACCCGAACCAATGTTGACTTACCTGCACCATTTCGTCCAAGTATGCCAATTTTTTCACCCTTTTGTAAGGTAAAATTAATATCCTTAAGAACCTCTCTTTTGCCCTTACCAAAAGGATATGCTTTAGTCACATGCTCTAGCCGTATCATATCATTCCAGATTGTCTTCTACATAGCGTAATAACGTCAATCCTACAAAAGATAACATTAGATTACACTCTACAATATAGCCAATATTTTCATAAGTAGGAATTACATCACCATAATAACCATGACGAATCATTTCAGTAAAATGCACCATTGGAATATATAAAATATATTCACGTGCAATATTGGGCAACCAATGTACAAAAAAAGCCACACCAGAAATTGGAAAAATAATAATTGTGGTCGCGCCCCAAAAACGGTTAAATACTTCAGACATCTCACAAAGACAGCCCATTACAAAAGAAAATCCAACAGTAAACCAAATCAATAGCAGCCCACCAAATACCATATATAAAAAATCATCAGGTAGTGGCATCAAATCAAAAAAATAAAAAACTGCTGACAAAACCAAAAAGGAAACCAAAGAACCAAAAACTTCTAAAAAAATTCTAGCTAAATACACATCAATCACCGTCACATTACGATGATACAAAAGCCCTGTATTAGCACTAATTGCTTTGGTTACTCGCCCTACGCTATTTCGCCAACACAAAACAATAGAGTACCCAATTACGGCAAATGGCACAATTGGTAATGCTCCACTTTGATGCATATCTCGAGTAGCATTCCAAAATAAAGCAATCACTGAAGTAAAAATCATTGGCTCAACAAATAGCCACGCAAAGCCAATATTATGCCGTCCATAACGCGTAATAATTTCACGCATTAATAAAGCATAAATTACACGCAACTGGATTTTAAACGAGTGATGAAAGCTTTTTATGGACGAAAGATAATTAGTCATTATGCTCTCTTACACCTGCCACAAACAATCGCACCACACCCCAAAGTAAAAGTCCAAATACAAAACCGGATAATGTATCTTTAAAACGTTTAGGTTTGGTGGCCTCATCAGGTAGGGATGGCATTGCTAATCTTTCTAAATAAAGCTGCTTTTTATTAAAGTCATTTTTAGATTGCTCATAAGTTGCCATCGCTGAAGCAAGCTGTTTATCCGCCAGTTCCTTTTCTAATTGTAAACGTTGATACTCAACAGAACGATTACTAAAAGAAATATCAGAAGGCCCTGTTACTAACTTAGATTTATCAGCAATGCTTTTTTTTAGGCTTTTAATGCGGGTTTCCATTGCCTTAATCTGAGGGTTTTCTGGGGTAATTTCTCGAGCCTGAGTCAGCTGAGTTTCAGCCTGAATTAAAGCATCTTGCAATTTTGAAATTTCTTGTAATACAATCGCTGATTGCCCTTCTGGATTAAATACATCATTTTTTACTCGATATTTTGCCAAGGCTTCAGCGGCTTTTGCCGAGACTTCTTGAGCTTCTTGCACTTCTTTTTCAGATGCAACTAAAATATCATTTTTGGCATTATTATTAATGCGGTTAATGACCTCTTCGCTCATTTTAAGCAATTCTTCATTGATATTTTGGGCATCTTTAGCGGTATAAGCTTCTATTTGCAAAGACGAAATGGACGATGCAGGGTCATACACAACTTTTATTTTTTTATTAAAATATTCATAAAAATTTTCAAAAGTTGGTTCTTTAATTGTTCCAAAACGACTAACCACATCAACAGATTTGGCAGAATATTTTGTTTGGATATCCAATTTAGCTTTTAAGTTTTGGACTGCATCTCGTGATGATAAATAGTCTCTTACCAAATAGCTGTCATCAGATGATGCGTTAAAACCAATATTTTGTAGCACCATACCAATACCCGAAACTGAACGCTGATTTGGGCTTCGGATAACAAATTTAGATTCTGAAGTATAGACATCAGATGCAATAAAACCATAATAAATTGCCAAAACAATCGTTGGTAATACCACAAACAGCCAAAACAGAGGGTCAAAATATTTAACAATACGGTTAATTTTAGGTTTTTTAACTGAACTTTCCATCATTATTTACTCAAATCATCAACCGTATTTACAATATACATACCTTGAGCAACCAAAGAAATAAATTTACGAAACTCAACGCCAGGCGCATTTGACACGTAAATCAAGTCTTTATCTTTGATAGCAAAATTTTGGGCAACAATATAGTTGATTGGCTCTTTTAGATTTAAACGATATATTACAGGCACCTCAGAAGCGTACTGCAGCTGCATTGGCAATGCTGCGCGCTGCTGAGGCGTTAAAATATTAGCTGATTCTTGACGAAAAATAAATACACCGCGAGCATCGGCACGATTATCATTTAAACCACCTGCTCTTGCCAACGCCTGCATCAGTGAAATACCGCCTGCCTCAAAATCAATTTCAGTATTTTTGGCAGTTGCACCAAGTACTGTAAAACTCTTGGTTTGATAATTAACGGATACTACGTCGCCTTTTTGTAAAATAACATTTTGGCGAGGGTCTTTAATAATGGCATCAAAAGGCATTTCTACTGATTGCCCACGACGGTTTAACTGAACACTGATACGACTTGATGGGTGCTTAGTACCTCCTGCTGCCGCCAATGCGTCCAAAATGCGCTCAGCCTTGCCCGTTAGAGGCATACGTGTGCTGTTGGTCACTTCACCTACGATTGTAACATCAGCGGAATTATTTTTGGCAATACGCACAACAGCACTGGGATTATTAGCCTTCTTAGTTAACCCTTTAACAATCATGGTCTGAACTTGCTCGGGAGTTTTACCTGAAACGCTGATTTTACCCACAAACGGTATGGTGATTTGCCCTTTATTATCCACCATTTGCTCAGGTAGCTTCACTTCTTTAGAGCCACTCAATCCCGAAATATCACTGGCGGTGCCAAAAAGCAAAGCTGGGGGCGCCTCCCAAATAGAAACATCCACCACATCGCCTGCACTAATGGTATTATTAAAAGTAGAAGAGCTTTTATAAAAGTCAGAAAAACGGCGAACAGGAATTGATTGAGAGGTTAAAAAAGCAATACGGTTATCAATATCGATAATGGTTAAACCTGAGTTTTCTGTATCTATTTGATTTTCTATTGTCTTTTTAGTAGGTCCAGAAGAAGGCTGCCATTTAGTTAATGCTTGGCAACCACTTAGTGATATTAGCATTGCCAAAATGGACATACTTAGAGTAAACTTAAGGGTTTGTTTCACCATATCAGTCTTATTTAATCATAGTATTATGTTTCCACATTATAACACAATTTTATACAAAAATAATAAATAGGCATTTTACCCTAACTAAAACAAAAAAGCAGGCAAAGATGCCCACTTTTTTGCTCTGCAATTTTTTTACACAATTAATTAGCGTTTTTTACGTTGGATTGCATGAATAGCACGACCATCAGCAGATAATACAGCTTCGTGAACTGCTTCTGATACGGTTGGGTGAGCAAACATCATCAATTGCAAATCTTCCACACTAGAGACGAATTCAAGTGCAATCATACCTTGATGGACAATTTCACCTGCATTAACTCCAACCATATGCAAACCAAGCAAACGGTCTGTTTTGGCATCTGCTATAACTTTAATAAGGCCTTGACCCTCACCTTGAGCTAGGGCGCGACCGTTAGCAGATAGATTAAAACTACCTGTTTTCACTTCGTAGCCTTTTTCTTTAGCGGCCTGTTCGGTTAGACCCACCCAAGCAATTTCTGGATGCGTATAAATCACACTGATAATGGTGTCATAATTCACTTGGGCTTTTTCACCGTGAATACGCTCAACCGCCATGACACCTTCTTCCATTGCTTTATGAGCAAGCATTGGACCACGCACCAAATCACCAATCGCATATACACCATCTAGGTTGGTTTTACACTGGTCATCCACTGCTACCAATCCACGGTCAGTCAAAGTGATGCCACAACCTTCAGCCAATAATTTTTCACTATAAGCACGGCGACCTACACACACAATCAATTTATCAAAAACTTCAGTCTTCGTTTCGCCTTTAACATCTGTGGTTACCACAACTTCGCCATTAACCACTTCAGCATTGGTAACTTTTGTATCCACGCGAATGTCAAGACCTTGTTTTTTAAGCAGTTTAGCTGCTTCTTTAGCAATATCTTTATCAGCAGCTGCCAAAAATTCAGGCATCGCTTCATAAACAACAACTTCGCTACCTAAACGGCGCCATACTGAACCCAATTCAAGACCAATAACACCAGCACCAATCACCCCTAAACGTTTTGGAGCTTCACTGAATTCTAATGCACCCGTTGAATCTACGATGTATTCGCCATCAGTTTTAGCAACAGGAATTTCAATTGGTACAGAACCTGCCGCCAAAATAACGTACTTAGCGGTGATGGTTGTTTCCTCGCCTGTTAAGGCTTCAAATTTAATGGTTTTTTGTTCACCTTTACCATCAATCAATGTACCCCAGCCTTGCAGCCAGTCGACGCCATTGCCCTTTAACAAACCTGCCACACCAGCGGTTAATCCCTTAACAATAGCATCCTTACGCGCCAACATTTTTGAAACATCAATTGCTACATCACCCGTAGTAATACCATGTTCAGCAAGCTCATGTTTAGTGGCTTCATAGCGATGTGAGCTATCTAACAGAGCCTTTGAAGGAATACAGCCAACGTTTAGGCACGTTCCACCAAGTGCAGGTTCACCTTTGTGAACACGTTTTTCAATACATGCTGTGCTAAAACCAAGTTGAGCTGCACGAATCGCGGCCTCGTAACCGCCAGGACCGCCACCAATTACGACTAAATCATAAGAAGTTTTCATAATTTTTTCTCATTTTTAAAAAATTAACCAGATGGAAAATGCCTACCATAATGATAGGCATTTAAAATAATTACAAATCAAGCAAAAGCATTGATGGGTCTTCAATTAACTCTTTAATGGTTACCAAGAAACGTACTGCATCTTTACCATCAATTAAACGATGGTCGTAAGACAGTGCTAAATACATCATAGGTAAAATTACTACTTGACCATTAACTGCCATTGGACGTTCATTGATGGCGTGCATACCAAGAATTGCTGTTTGTGGTGGATTAATAATAGGAGTGGAAAGCAGTGAACCAAACACACCACCATTAGTAATAGTGAATGTGCCACCAGTCATTTCATCAATAGACAACTTGCCTTCACGAGCCTTGATAGCATAATCACGAATGCCTGCCTCGATATCAGACAGTCCCATGTTGTCGGTATCACGAAGTACTGGCACAACCAAACCACGATCACTAGATACCGCAACACCAACATCGTAATAACCATGATAGATGATATCATCACCATCAATGGATGCGTTCACTGCTGGGAAACGTTTTAGTGCTTCGGTAGCCGCTTTAACAAATAGGGACATAAACCCAAGTTTTACACCGTGAGTTTTTTCAAAGCGGTCTTTGTATTTAGCACGCAAATCCATCAGAGGCTTCATATTAACTTCGTTAAAAGTTGTCAACATAGCGGTTTGTTGAGTTGCTGACAATAAACGTTCTGCGATACGTTTACGCAGACGAGTCATTGGTTCACGTTTTTCGATACGTTGGCCCACTGCAGTAGCAATCACTTGACCGTTATCACCTTTGAGTGTTGGATTTACCATATCAGATTTGGTTACGCGACCGCCACGACCTGTGCCTTGTACATCAGCAGGATTAACGCCAGTTTCTTTAGCAGCTTTACGTACCGCTGGGCTTTGGTCTTTAAATTCACCTTCTTTAGCAGCTGGAGCAGCTGGAGCAGTATTTTGAGGAGCTTCTGCAGGTTTTGCTTCTTCCGCTTTTGGCTCAGCAACCGCACCCGCCTCAAAAGTACCAATTACTTCATCAGATAAAACTGTACTGTCTACACCTTTGATAATGCTAGTTAAAACACCATTATCTGGAGCAACCACTTCCAAAACCACTTTATCAGTTTCAATTTCGGCAAGTACTTGGTCACGAACAACGCCATCACCTTCAGCAACATGCCATTCTACAATCGTACCATCTTGCACAGATTCTGGAAACACGGGGGCTTTAATATCAGCCATACAAAACTCCTAAGTTTTACAACTTGTTTAATTTGAAATTAAAAAAAACAAAAGCGGTCAAGCCCAATAAAATAGGCTTGACCTAGGTTATGTTTATTTTAGCTCTTCAACTTTGACATTCAAAGCTTTAGCAATGACTGCTTTTTGTTGAGCTTGGTGAATTTTTGGCGAGCCTGTCGCTGGCGCAGCTGCCGCTGGACGTGCTGCTGGTTCTACCACCTTGGCAGCTGTCAGACCACCGGCTTGTAAACGATAAAGTTCTGGCGCTAAATAGTACCAAGCGCCTTGGTTTAATGGTTCTTCTTGTGCCCACATGATTTGCTCAAGATTTGGATATTTAGCAAATTGTTCAATAATGCGAGACTCAGGTAATGGATAAAGCTGCTCAATACGCACAATTGCTACATCCGTTAGACCCAACTTACGACGTTGCTCTAACAAATCGTAATAAACTTTACCACCACAAAGCACTAAACGCACTACATTGTCATTGTTAATAACGTCAATTTCTGGAATGACTGTTTCAAATTGACCGTCAGCAAGTTCTGATAAATTTGACACTGCCAATGGATGACGAAGCAGCGATTTTGGCGACATTACCACCAATGGTTTACGCACGGGACGCACCACTTGGCGACGCAAAGCGTGGAAAATTTGAGCAGGCGTTGTTGGGGTAATTACTTGCATATTTTCTTCAGCGCAAAGCTGCAAATAACGCTCCAAACGAGCTGAGGAATGTTCTGGACCTTGACCTTCAAAACCATGTGGTAAAAGCATGGTTAGACCACAAACGCGCTGCCACTTAGTTTCACTTGATGAAATAAATTGGTCAATCACAACCTGAGCACCGTTGGCAAAATCGCCAAATTGAGCCTCCCAAACAATTAAGGCGTTTGGCATGGTAGATGCGTAACCATATTCAAAAGCCAATACTGCTTCTTCTGAAAGTAGCGAGTTATAAGTTGCAAAGCGTGCTTGATTGGGTGAAATGTGTTGTAGTGGAATGTACATACTACCGTCTTTCATATTAAACAACTCTGAATGACGGTGCGAGAACGTACCACGCCCCACATCTTCACCAGTAATACGAACCAGTGAACCTTCATCTACTAAAGACGCATAAGCCAAGGTTTCAGCAGCGCCCCAGTTTAATGGCTCTTGTCCTGTTTGCATGGAAAGACGTTGCTCTAACACCTTGGCAACTTGACGTTGTAATTCAAAACCTTCTGGCACTTTGGCAAGCGCATGGGCGTATTGTTTTAATTTTTCAACAGGAACGCCTGTATTATAATTTTCTTCAAGACTATGACCTAAATAAGGTTTCCAATCCACAAACAAATCAGTATTTGGTTCTTTTACCAAACCATTTGCCACATCTTGACCATTATCTAGCGCTAGGCGATATTTTTCTTCAAACTCATCACTTTGTTCTTGACTTAAAACATTTTGAGCAACCAATTTTTGACTGTATTTAGTGCGAGTAGTTGGTAAATTTTTGATGGTTTGATACATCAAAGGCTGAGTTGCCATAGGTTCATCAGATTCATTATGACCATTACGGCGATAGCACATAATATCAAGTACTACATCCTTGCCAAATTTGGTACGATAATCCAATACCAGTTGGGCAGCAAATACCACGGCCTCCGGGTCATCGCCATTAACGTGCAGCACAGGCGCGTGCACCATTTTAGCAACATCGGTGCAGTATTCGGTTGAACGAGCATCTTCTGGACGAGATGTGGTAAAACCAACTTGGTTGTTAATCACTACATGAACTGTACCGCCTGTCTTATAAGCTCGAGTTTGTGACATTTGGAAGGTTTCTTGGTTAACGCCTTGACCTGCAAGTGCCGCATCTCCATGTACCACGATTGGTAACACAGTACTGTTATCAATATCATAACCATATTTTTCACTACGGCGAGCTTGTCTGGCGCGTACAGAACCAAGCATAACAGGAGCGACAATCTCAAGATGCGATGGGTTATACGCCAGCGCTAAATGCACCTCGCCGCCTTGGGTGATGACGTTTGATGAATAGCCATTATGATATTTTACATCGCCTGAACCAGCGGTTGGCTGAATTTTACCATCAAATTCATCAAACAACACCGATGGGTTTTTACCCATAATATTAACAAGTAAATTCAAACGACCGCGGTGCGCCATGCCAATTACAACTTCTTTAGCACCATATTTGCCAACACGCTGAACCATTTCATGCACTGCAGGGATAAAACTCTCGCCGCCTTCCAAACCAAAACGTTTTACACCCGTGTATTTACGTGCAAGATACTTTTCTAAACCCTCGGCAGCTGTTAAACGCTCAAAAATTTCCAATCGTTTTTCAGTATCAAATTTGATATAGCCCTGATTGGATTCAATATATTCTTCAATCCAGCGTTTTTCAGCAGCAGTAAACACATGCATGTATTCGTAACCAATACTGCCACAATAAATGCGCTCACAGATTTCAATGATTTCACGCAAAGTGGCTTCGTTTTTGCCAATGTACATCAAGGTGGTTGGGAAAATGGTATCCAAATCTGCTGCTGACAAACCATGATATTCTAAAGTTAAATCTTCGACCACATCCCGTTTTTGCAGTCCTAATGGGTCAAGATTGGCGTGACGATGCCCACGACGGCGATAAGCACTGATTAACTGCTGTACCGCCATTTGTTTGGCATCGCCAATAGTGGGGGAATTTTCGGTAACGATAGGACGATTATGATTTTTTGCCAATAGCAAAAACTGCTCTTTAATGGCATTATGTGGGGCATCATTTTCTTGGAAATATTCGGCAAAATAAGCCTGCCATTCGGGACTAACACTTTGTTTATCCGCCAAATAATCTTCATACAGGGCTTCTACATAAGCAGCGCCATCGGCGGTTAATTCGGTACTTTGATAAGCTATTGTATCTTTGCTATTTTGTGTCATAATAATCGCCACTTTTTGGGTTAAGATTTACTCAAACTTCAATTGATTTATTTTGGTTAAAATCAAAAAGTTGTTGATTTTTTTTAGGTCAAACATTCATCTGCATAGTGTACGCCATTTGAATCAATAAGACAAGTTACATTAACACCGAAATACCGCTTTATCCATCAGGAATTTTGAAAAATTGACTTTAATATAAATAATTATGAACAACATTATATTTATAAAATATGCAGCACAACAATCATAATAAACACTAAAAAACCGCCATAAATGGCGGCTTTTTTAACATCAGTTCATCAACTGGCTGCTTCAAGAAGCATGTTGCGAATATGTCCAATTGCTTTTGTTGGATTCAATCCTTTTGGACAAACCGAAACACAGTTCATAATACCACGACAACGGAACAAACTAAACGGGTCATCAAGACGAGCAAGACGGGCTCTGGTATCAGTATCACGACTATCAATAATAAAGCGATAACCATTAAGCAGTGCCGATGGACCTAAGAATTTATCGGGGTTCCACCAAAATGATGGGCATGATGTTGAACAGCACGCACACAAGATGCACTCATACAAACCATTTAATTTTTCACGGTCTGCTTGTGATTGTAAACGTTCAGTGGCTGGCGGTGGCTGACGATTAATCAGATATGGTTGCACTTTTTCATATTGTGCATAAAACTGATTCATGTCTACAACCAAATCCTTAATGACAGGCAAACCTGGCAAAGGACGCACAACAATTTTATTTGGCAAAGTATTCATATTAATCAAACAAGCTAAGCCGTTTTTACCATTAATATTCATGCCATCAGAACCGCAAATACCCTCACGGCAAGAGCGGCGAAATGTCAAAGTTTCATCTTGTTTTTTTAGACGTAATAACACATCCAGCAGCATACGGTCAGAATCTAACAGCTCAATGGTGTATGTTTGCATGTATGGGGCTTTATCCTTGTCAGGATCATAGCGGTAGATTTCAATAGTACGAGTTCCACGACTCATTATCTGTCTCCGTGATTTGTAAGCAGAGTTTGGCTTTTTCTTGGCTTTACTCTGCTTTAATTATCTAAAATCGGTAAATTAGAAGATGCTAAATCAGAAAGTACGAACCTTAGGCACGCAATAATCCACAGTTAGCGGAGTCTTACGTACAGGTTTGTAAATCACGCGGTTTCCTTCAGAATACCAAAGGGTGTGTTTCATCCAGTCATGGTCATTACGCCCAAGTGGTGCGTAATCATCGTCGGCATCACGTTCATAATCTAGAACGTTATGCGCTCCACGACATTCATGGCGTAGTGATGCTGAAATCATGGTTGCTTTGGCAACTTCATATAAGTTAGCAACTTCTAAGGCTTCAATACGAGCGGTATTAAAGACTTGTGATTTATCAGCCAAATGGATGTTATTAACTTTTTCTTCCAGCGCTAAAATCTTCTTCACGCCTTCATCCATCAGTTTTTGAGTGCGGAAAACACCAGCGTGAGCCTGCATGGTTGCACGAATTTCATCAGCGACTTCTTGAGCGTTATAGCCTGAAGTAGAATTTTGCAATTTATCCAAACGTGCTTTGGTAAAGTCAAGTACATTTGGATTGGTTGGCTTATAGCTTAAATCAGAATTAGCAAACTCATCCAAAATATGCTGACCTGCAGCACGACCAAAGACCACAAGGTCAAGCAATGAGTTTGTACCTAGGCGGTTTGCCCCGTGTACAGACACGCACGCACATTCACCAATAGCGTATAATCCTTTGATCACTTTACCTTTTGCGTACAAACCTTCCTCATCAACACCCGCTTCTAGGTCAGGCACTGTAACTTGACCATGAATATTGGTTGGAATTCCGCCCATCATATAGTGGATGGTTGGTACAACAGGTACTGGTTCTTTGGTAATATCAACGTTAGCAAAATTATGGCTAATTTCAAATACTGATGGCAAGCGCTTCATGATTTCAGCATGACCTAAGTGAGTCATATCCATCACGATATAATCACCATGTGGTCCACAGCCACGACCTTCTTTAATTTCTTGGTCCATAGAACGAGATACGAAATCACGTGGCGCCAAGTCTTTTAGAGTTGGAGCATAACGCTCCATAAAGGCTTCGCCATTTTTATTGCGAAGAATTGCCCCTTCACCACGACAACCTTCGGTTAATAGCACGCCAGCACCTGCCACGCCTGTTGGGTGGAATTGCCAAAATTCCATATCTTGCAATGGGATACCTGCGCGCACCGCCATACCCAAACCATCACCTGTATTGATATAGGCATTGGTTGATGCACGGAAAATACGACCTGCCCCACCTGTTGCCAATACAGTGGTATGGGCTTGGAAAAGTGCAATATCACCAGTTTCTTGTTCTAAAGCAATCACACCATTAATATCGCCATTATGGTCTTTGATTAAATCCAAAGCAATCCATTCTACATAAAACTGAGTGCCTTTTTCCAAATTCTTTTGGTATAAAGTGTGTAATAGCGCATGCCCTGTACGGTCTGCAGCAGCGCACGCACGTGGCACTGGTTTTGCGCCATAATTGGCACTATGACCACCAAATGGGCGTTGATAAATTGTACCGTCAGCATTACGGTCAAAAGGCATGCCCATATGCTCAAGTTCGTATACAACTTTGGGTGCTTCACGACACATGTATTCAATGGCGTCTTGGTCACCAAGCCAGTCAGAACCTTTTACAGTGTCATAAAAGTGAAAATGCCAGTTGTCTTCACTCATATTTCCCAAAGACGCACCAATACCACCTTGGGCAGCTACAGTATGGCTACGAGTTGGGAAAACTTTAGTTAAAACGGCAACTTTCATACCCCCTTCAACTAATTGAAGTGAGGCACGCATGCCAGAACCACCACCGCCAACAATAACAGCGTCAAAATTTAAAGTTGGGACGTTGTGAATTTTATTATCTTGTGCTGATGCCATGTTAATTCCTAATTATATAGCTATGGAGAAACGTTAAATTTTTGGAAACTTAACCCCAAAAAATCATCATGCCCCAGAACAAATAAACAAAAATTGCTGTTACCGTTGCAATTTGTAAAAAGATGCGCAAACCTGTTGCTTTGACATAGTCAGTAAATACTGTCCACATACCCACCCACGCATGAAACACCAAAGCAGCCAATGCTACTAAAGTAAAGACTTTCATGCCTGTAGCACTCATAAAGGCATGCCAGATTTGATAAGTGACGTCGTTGGTTAGGAAAAATCCTATCATTACCAGACTATAAACCGCCAAAACAACAGCGCTTAAACGCTGCAAAAACCAATCGCGCGAACCTGAACCTGTCAAGCCTGATGCACTTTTTACACTAAAACTATTTTTTGACATTAGAACATCACCCATACAAATGA
>CAKAQU010000024.1 GCA_916720335.1 uncultured Moraxella sp.
TTGGCGGTTAAATTGCATAAAAACGCAGTTCCACACTTCTACATAGCGGTCCCCATCTTCTTCAGGCGTTCCAGGAAGACCACCTGCAATTTGTTCGCCATAATCATAAAAAATCTCAGTGCAAGGACCACAAGGACCCGTATCGCCCATAGTCCAAAAATTATCTGATGCGTAAAGTTCACCTTTATTATCGCCAATTCGAATGATTCGGCTAGCTTCTAAGCCAATATCTTTATGCCAAATATCATAGGCTTCATCATCGGTGTGATATACTGTAACATATAAACGGTCTTTGGGCAGGGCAAGCCAATTGTCAGCAGTTAAAAATTCCCAAGCGAAATTGATGGCGTCTTTTTTAAAATAATCCCCAAAACTAAAATTACCCATCATCTCAAAAAAAGTATGATGTCTGGCAGTATAACCAACGTTATCTAAGTCGTTGTGTTTTCCTCCAGCACGCACGCATTTTTGAGAAGTGACTGCGCGACTATAATCACGTTTTTCTACACCCAAAAAAGTATCTTTAAATTGGTTCATGCCAGCGTTGGTAAATAAAAGTGTTGGGTCATTGTGAGGAATCAGGCTTGATGACGCAACGTGTGTGTGGTTTTTGCTTACAAAAAAATCAATAAAGGCTTGACGCACTTCATGTAACTGCATTGTTTTTTTTGGTTGGCTCATATAAATCTCGTAACAAAGGGTAAAATTGATAAAGTGTCAATTTTATCATAACCATTACAGAATAAAAATCATTTTAGTGGATAATTTTAGCATTGATTCAGATTTTGATACAATTTAGTGATTATTCTAAGTATCAAAATTAATTTTTTTATTTAAAACATAAAAAAATGGTTTATCTATTAAAAAGCCGATTAAATGTAAAATTAAAAAAACTAATTTGTTATTAATGGTTTTGTCAGTATTTAATATTTATTTTTAATAAATTAATAATTTTAATTAGATAAATTAATAAAAAATTAACCATCAATAATCACTATTGATTAAATGATAATAACTGTTTAAAATAGCGATTTTTTTATTATTAATTTATTATCAACATATGTATACAGATAGTCATTGTCATTTAAATTATTTAAGTGTAGAAAATTACCAAAATAATCCCCAAAATCTAATTACTGCTTTAAAACGCGCTCAAGTCAGTCGTGTAATGGCGATTATGTGTCGTTTTGATGAATTTGATGAGATTGAAAATTGGACAAAATTAAGTGATGATGAGATTAATATTGGTATGAGTGTGGGCATACATCCTTGTCAAGATATTGATGTATTAACCAGCGTTACTGCTGAAAAACTTATATCTTTTAATAATGAAAATGTATGGGCATTTGGTGAGACAGGACTTGATTATTATTGGGATGCAGATAAAAAATCTGCTCAAAAATCCAGTTTTATTGCTCACATTCAAGCTGGCAAAATTGCTAAAAAACCCATCATTGTGCATACTCGTAATGCTTATCAGGATACATTGGATTTATTGACAACTCAAAAATGTGAACATGGAATTATTCATTGTTTTACTGAAGACTATGATTTTGCACGTAAAGCATTGGATTTGGGGCTATATATTTCACTTTCAGGCATTGTTACTTTTAAAAAATCGCAAGACTTGCAAGATGTTGTTAAAAAACTCCCACTAGACCGCATTTTAATTGAAACAGATAGTCCTTATCTTGCTCCTGTGCCTAAGCGTGGTAAAGAAAATTCGCCTGTTTATGTACCTTATGTAGCTGAATTTTTGGGTAAAATTTTTGGTAAAACAGGTGAAGAGATTGGACAAATTACCAGTAAAAATTTTACAAATTTATTAAATCAATATCTGTAAAGTTAGAGTAAATTCATAAAAATTTTTATGAAAGACTAGGCATTTTGTATTTTTTTGTATATAATAGCCCAAATCTAAGTAAGTGAGCAATTATGAAAGCAAACAACTTAACCATTATCTATGATAACCAGTTAAGTTATTTTCTTTTATAAATGTTCACTTTTTTTTGTGTAAAATTTTTGTGTGAAATTATCAATAAAAATAATTTGGCGGTATGCCAAAAAATTTTGCCTAAAATTTACCAATTTTAAAAATTAATGAGCAAAAACAATCAGTTGGGAGTGGCAAATATGGCAAAAGCAGTTTTAGCTTTGGCAGATGGTAGCATTTTTTATGGCGTGGCAATTGGTGCAGAAGGGCATACAACAGGTGAGGTTGTGTTTAATACTGCAATGACAGGTTACCAGGAAATTTTGACTGACCCAAGTTATGCTAAGCAAATGGTTACTTTAACTTACCCACATATTGGTAATACTGGTTGTAATGATGAAGATAGCGAATCGGGAAATCTTCATCAAGTTTGGGCAAGTGGTCTGATTATTCGTGATTTGCCACTGCTACATTCAAATTTTAGAGCTACACTTTCGTTATCAGATTATCTAAAAAAACATAATGTTGTTGCCATTGGCGAGATTGATACTCGTAAACTGACCACAAGATTGCGTCAAACAGGGGCTCAAAATGGCTGCATTATGACCGCTGATGAAGCAGGTCAGCTGAATGTAGAAAAAGCCATTGAACTTGCCAAAAACACGCCATCCATGAATGGCATGGATTTGGCAAAAGAATGTTGTGACCCCAAAGGTTACACATGGACACAAGGCTCGTGGCAATTGGCGCATGATGGACGTAATGCCAAAACTACCCAATCAGGTGGTCGTTTTGTTAACTTAGGCGATGAGATTGCAGAAAAATTTCATGTAGTAGCTTATGATTTTGGGGTAAAAACCAATATTTTACGTATGCTGGTAGATAGAGGTTGTCGTTTAACCGTTGTGCCAGCTCAAACACCCGCTCAAAAAGTATTGGACATGAATCCAGATGGTATCTTTTTATCCAATGGGCCTGGCGACCCTGCAGCGTGCGATTATGCCATTGAAGCCATTAAAACAATTGTAGAAACTAGTAAAATCCCTGTGTTTGGAATTTGTTTGGGTCATCAACTGCTGGCTTTGGCAAGTGGCGCAAAAACACTTAAAATGAAATTTGGTCATCACGGCGCAAACCACCCTGTACAAAATCTTGATGATGGCACGGTGATGATTACCAGTCAAAACCATGGGTTTGCGGTGGATGAGACAACCTTGCCAAGTACTTTAAGAGCAACTCATCGTTCGCTGTTTGATGGCTCAAATCAAGGCATTGAGCGCACTGACAGGGTGGCGTTTAGTTTTCAAGGGCATCCAGAGGCTAGCCCAGGACCACACGATTGTTCACCGCTTTTTGATAGATTTATTCGGGCAATGGAATAGGCGAAAGCGTAGATTGTGGTATATTTTTATCATAAAAATACCCACTTTTATAAATTGAGCAAATGAAATGAAGTTTAATACTAGAAAAAATCGGGATGAATGTCGTGCATTGGTGTTAAAGTTGATGGCGGATAATCAAGTTCGTACACGTCAAGAAATTTATAGCGATACTATCAGAAATGGTGGTTTTTCTGATGAAATATTGTCTTTAAGATTTCCTTTTGGACAGTCTAAGGTTGAAAATTCTATCGCGTGGGCTATCACTTCTTTTACCAAGGCGGGCATTTTAAATCGTATCCGTAAGGCAACTTACCAAATCACGCCCACTGGCTTAAAGGTTGCCGAACTTTGGCAGGACAAAACAGAAATTAGTGAAAAGCTTTATTGTGAGGTTGATTTGCCAGAATGGCGAAAATATCTAGAACACAGAGTAGAGTTAAAAAAGAAAAACAATTTATCAGATGAAATTGACCTAGATAATACCTATGAGGCTGAAGAATTTGATTTTGAAAACCAAGCCAAAAATGCCATTAAAGAAATAGAAACCGAAGTTGCATTAGAACTTTTAAATAGACTACAACAAGGTACACCCTTATTTTTTGAAAAAGCAGTATTAAAATTGCTACTGGCAATGGGTTATGGAGGTAAAGAAAATTTATTTGAGCATACAGGTAAATCCCATGATGGCGGTATTGATGGAGTGATTAAGCAAGACCCACTTGGTATTCAAAATATCTACATTCAAGCAAAACGATACTCCAGAGAAAATACCGTTGGATCAAAAGAATTGCAATCATTTTCAGGAGCTTTACAGGGTAATGGCGTAGAAAGAGGTGTATTTATCACCACCTCATCTTTCACCAAAAGTGCTAAAGATTATGCTCAAAAATTACTCGGAAAGATTATTTTGATTGATGGGCAAGAGCTGGCAACTTTGATGATTAGATATAAGGTGGGCATTCAAACTAAAGAAATTCTGGAAATTTTTGAAATTGATGAAGACTTTTTTGAATAGGGTAAATCAAAAAATGCAAGCCCGCCCTTATCATCTGGTTAATGTCTTTGCTTGTGGTCATTTTGATGGTAATCCTTTAGCAGTTTTTCCTCAAGCGGATAATTTGACGGATGATGAGATGCAAGCGATTGCTAGGCAGTTCAATTTAAGTGAAACGGTGTTTATTTTTTCATCAAATGATGATAAAGCAGCGGCTAGTTTGCGTATTTTTACACCTAATTATGAACTGCCTTTGGCGGGACATCTAACACTAGGTTCAGCATTTATTTTAAAGCAGCTTAACCACTTATTACCTGATGAATTTATATTAAATACCAAAGCCAAGCCTGTGCAAGTTTTTATTGATAAAGACCATGTGCAAATGAAGATAAAGGGTTTTGATATCACCAAAAGCCAAACAGATAAGCCGTCACTAGCAAAACTCAGTGGTCTGGATGTTGATGATATTGTAGGGCGAGCGTATTTTGTAAATAGTGGCACACAACAAATTTTAATTGAACTTAGTAATCGTCAAGCTTTGAAAAATTTACACATTGATATTGCAAAACTTCGCGCCTTAAATGCAGAAAACCCATTTAAATTAACCAAAGAACCTTCTATCTATTATTGGGTTTGTGATGGCAAGTGCATTCATTCGCGTATGTTTTTTGAGCAAAATTCAGTGATGGTAGAAGATAGCGGCACAGGTTCTGCATGCGCCAATCTTGGGGCGTATTTTATCAGTCAAAATAATTATCCATTAACACATACTATTTGTCAGGGTGATGACATGGGGCGAGCTAATCGTTTGCTGCTAAAAATAGATGATGAGCAAAATATTTATGTTGGCGGTCAGGTGATTCAAGTTGGTCGGGGTGAATTTTATTTACCCAGTTAAATCAAACTAAAGAGTGATAGAGTTTATCAGTTAATTGTAATAAAAAATTTTATAAAAGTGAGTATAAATTATGCCAAAACGCAGTGATATTAAATCAATTTTAATTATTGGAGCAGGTCCGATCGTGATTGGACAAGCCTGTGAATTTGACTATTCAGGTGCTCAAGCCTGCAAAGCTCTGCGCGAAGAAGGCTACCGAGTAATTTTGGTTAATTCAAACCCAGCAACCATCATGACCGACCCTGTTATGGCGGACGCAACTTATATTGAGCCAATTACTTGGCAAACGGTGGAGCGTATTATCGATAAAGAACGCCCTGATGCGATTTTGCCAACGATGGGCGGGCAAACGGCTTTAAACTGTGCGCTTGATTTGGACAAACATGGCGTATTAAAAAAGTACAATTGTGAACTGATTGGAGCAACCAAAGAAGCCATTGAAAAAGCTGAAGACCGTGAGCTTTTTGATAAGGCTATGAAAAAAATTGGTTTGGAGTGTCCTCGAGCAGATGTTGCAGAAACCATGGAACAAGCATTGGAAATTCAAGCACGTTTTGGGTTTCCAGTAATTATTCGTCCGTCATTTACGATGGGCGGCAGTGGTGGTGGAATTGCTTATAATCGTGATGAATTTCTTGAAATTTGTCAGCGAGGGTTTGATTTGTCACCAACGCACCAGCTATTGATTGATGAAAGTTTGATTGGCTGGAAAGAATATGAAATGGAAGTGGTGCGTGACAAAAAAGACAATTGCATCATTGTATGTTCTATTGAAAACTTTGACCCAATGGGCGTACATACAGGCGATAGTATCACGGTTGCGCCTGCCCAAACATTGACTGATAAAGAATACCAGCTCATGCGCAATGCATCCATCGCCGTCCTGCGTGAAATTGGCGTAGAAACAGGTGGGTCTAATGTGCAGTTTGGTATTAATCCTGAAAATGGGCGTATGGTGGTTATTGAGATGAATCCTCGCGTAAGCCGTTCATCTGCCCTAGCAAGTAAAGCAACGGGTTTTCCAATCGCTAAAATTGCTGCCAAACTTGCTGTTGGTTATACATTAGATGAGTTAAAAAATGACATTACAGGCGGTAAGACCCCAGCTTCTTTTGAACCGTCTATTGATTATGTAGTGACCAAAGTACCTCGATTTAATTTTGAAAAATTCCCTCAAGCGGAAAACACATTAACCACTCAAATGAAGTCAGTGGGTGAGGTGATGGCAATTGGGCGTAATTTCCAAGAGTCTATGCAAAAAGCCTTACGTGGGCTTGAAACAGGCGCAACAGGTTTTGATGAAATTATTGACACCGAAAACAAAACCAAAGATGGTATCATCAGTGAAATCAAAAATCGCTTAACCATTCCAACACCTGAACGTATTTTTTATATTGCTGAGGCATTTCGTCATGGATTAAGTCTTGATGATGTGTTTTTATGTACTAAGATTGACCGCTGGTTTTTAGTGCAAATTGAAGACATTGTACGCACAGAAAATCAAATCAAAGCTTTAGGTTTTGGCGATTTGACTGCTGAAAATATTCGTCAGTTTAAACGTAAAGGCATGAGTGATTTGCGCATTGCAAGTTTAATGGGAATCAGTCAAAAACAGTTTCGTAAGCATCGCTGGAATTTGGGGGTGTATCCTGTTTACAAACGTGTCGATACATGCGCTGCAGAGTTTGAGACGTCCACTGCATATATGTATTCAAGCTATGATGAGGAATGTGAAGCTCGCCCAACTAACAAAGATAAAATCATGGTAATTGGCGGAGGTCCAAACCGCATCGGTCAAGGTATTGAATTTGATTATTGCTGTGTTCATGCTGCTCTTGCTATGCGTGAAGATGGTTACGAAACCATCATGGTAAACTGTAACCCAGAAACAGTGTCTACGGATTATGATACGTCAGACCGTTTGTATTTTGAGCCTGTAACATTAGAAGATGTGCTTGAGATTGTTCGTACTGAGCAGCCTAAGGGCGTAATTGTACAATATGGCGGTCAAACTCCCCTAAAATTAGCACGTGCTTTAGAAGAGGCGGGCGTGCCGATTATTGGTACCAGTCCTGATGCGATTGATCGTGCTGAAGACCGTGAGCGTTTTCAGCGCATGTTGATTCAGCTAAATCTTAATCAACCACCAAACGCATTGGCAACCAGCACTGATGAGGGAATTATTCGCGCCAAAGAGGTAGGCTATCCTTTAGTGGTGCGTCCTTCTTATGTGCTTGGTGGGCGAGCGATGGAAATCGTTTATAATGAAGATGAACTCCGTCATTATCTTAAAACCGCCGTACAGGCATCAAATGAAGCTCCGGTGCTACTAGACCGTTTCCTTGATGACGCTATCGAGGTGGATGTAGATTGTGTATCTGATGGTAGAAATGTGGTAATTGGCGGCATTATGCAGCACATTGAGCAAGCAGGCGTGCATTCTGGTGATTCGGCATGTTCACTTCCACCTTATTCACTCAGTCAAGAAATTCAAGACCAAATTCGCACGCAAACCATCGCTATGGCAAAAGAGCTTGGGGTGGTGGGTTTGATGAATGTACAATATGCCATCAAGAATAATACGGTTTATATTTTAGAAGTTAATCCACGCGCTAGTCGCACTGTGCCCTTTGTTTCTAAGTGTATTGGTACGTCTTTGGCGAAAGTTGCGGCTCGTTGCATGGCAGGCAAAACATTGACAGAGCAAGGGTTTGTGCAGGAGATTATCCCAAATCATTACTCAGTTAAAGAAGCGGTATTCCCATTTGCTAAATTTCCAGGTGTTGACCCCATTTTAAGCCCTGAAATGAAATCGACAGGTGAGGTCATGGGTGTGGGTAAAACCTTTGGTGAAGCGTTTTATAAAGCAGTGATTGCGTCCAATGAACGTTTGCCAGGACTACCAACCAAGGGCGAAATTAAAAAAGCCTTTTTATCTGTACGTGATAGCGACAAAAAATACGTTGTTGCGGTGGCACAGTCTTTGGTGGATTTAGGTTTTGAGCTGGTAGCAACCAGTGGCACTTACCAAGTAATTGATGAAGCAGACATTGCTTGTCAAAAAATTAACAAAGTTACTGAAGGTCGACCGCATATTGTAGATGCGATTAAAAATGGTGAAATTGCAATGGTGATTAATACCACTGAAGGCAAACAGTCTCAGGAAGATTCTTTTTCCATTCGCCGCAGTGCTTTGCAAGGTAAAGTCTTTTATGTAACTACCATTAGTGCTGCTCAAGCAGTATGCAAAGCTTACGAAGTGTCGTTGCCATTTGATGTGTATAAACTGCAAGATTTAAGTGCTTGATAATTGCAAATAAACCTGTTAATATACCTTCAAATTTAACCAAATTTATAAACAACACCACCCCAAAAGGCGTGGTGTTTTTCACTATATCTTTTTTTTGATAAAAATTTGATAAAACTAAATTGTTTTATTAAAAATAGGAGAATTTTTATGCAACGTTATCCGATGACCCCTCAAGGACATGCTGCTTTAGAAGCTGAATTAAAACAATTAAAAACCGTAGAGCGTCCTCGCATTACCACCGCAATCGCCGAAGCTCGTGAACATGGTGATTTAAAGGAAAACGCTGAATATCATGCTGCTCGTGAACAACAGGGATTATGTGAAGCTCGTATCCGCGATATTGAAGCTAAATTAAGTGGCGCGCAAGTAATTGACCCTGCCAAACTGCCCAAAGAAGGTCGTGTGGTGTTTGGGGTTACCGTGGTACTGGAAAATATTGATAATGGCGAAGAACGTCGCTATCAAATTGTGGGTGAGGATGAAGCTGATTTTAAAATTGGTAAAATTTCAGTAAACTCGCCAATTGCCCGCGGTCTCATTGGTAAATCTGAAGGCGATGAAGCCAAAATTCAAACGCCTGGCGGTTTACTAGAATTTGAAATTTTGCAGGTGCTTTATACCTAAAAAAGCATTTAATATTTAAATTGTATCTTTAATTACTTTAAGCAGATTTCCACTGGAAAATCTGCTTTTTATTTTGAAATATTTTGTAATAATAGGCGGTTTATCTGATAAAAAATGCTAGAATGGTGCAATTTTATGATGATATTTTATCAATTCAGCGATTTTTAGCCCTGACTATAAAGGAGCGGTTATGTTAGCCTTGACTACAAAAGATGTACGTATGAATGCTAAGGCAAATACAAAAGAAGAAGCCTTGCAACTGCTTGCTGATATTTTACATGAAGATGGTTTAACTCACGGCGATTATTTGCAAGGGTTAAAGAATCGTGAAGCTAAAGCGTCCACTTATCTAGGTCAAGGTGTTGCAATACCACATGGTACACCAGATTCACGAAGCCTTATTTATAATACGGGTGTTCGTCTGGTGCATTTTTCTAATGGGGTGATTTGGAATGATGCTGGTGACAAGGTGTATTTGGCGGCAGTAATAGCAGCAAAATCTGATGAACATTTAGACATTTTAAAATTATTAACCCGCACTTTATCTGATAATGTTGAGGATAAAATCAAAAACGCTCAAACTGCGGATGAATTGATAACAATCATCAATGGTGTGCCTGATAGTTTGCTTTTACATGAAAACTTAATTAAAACCGATGTCGCTGCTGGTGATTTGGATGAGCTGTCTTATCAGGCGTGTGCCTTATTAAAATCAGGCGGTATATTAGACAGTGTTTTAACTATCAAACCCGTCTTAACCAAGTTATCCCAAGCCATTTATGCTTTAATTTTAGAAGACGATAACATTCATCAGTCAGCATTATCTTTGGTGGTGGCTAAAAAACCGATTATGTATCAAAAAGATAAAGTCAAGGCATTGGCAGTTATTGCTAGTAATGCGCATATGGACACAGCCAGATTGTCCAAAGTTTATGATGTTTTGCTTAGTCATGATTTTAACCACGACTTAAATCAATCCGCTAAACAAATTGCCAGATTGTTACATGCCGAAGAAGCGCTTGATTGGCAAAACCAGTCCACTCAAATTGTTAATCCGCTAGGTTTGCACGCTCGTCCGGCGACACTGTTGTCTGATATGGCAAAACAGGCAAAAGGTGAAATTCGGGTGAGTGTGGATAATGGGGTGTTTGTCTCTGCAAAAAGTTTGGCGCGTCTTTTATCACTTGGCGGTACACATGGACAAACACTCACTTTTATTGCCGAACCAAATACCGATGCGATTGATTTTTTACCAAAATTAATTGAATTGGTGCAATCAGGCTTAGGTGAAGACGTGGTACCCGTACAAAATTCTTCATCCATTCTTCATCAAAAATCAACCCAACAATCCAATCTTGAAAATTCAACTGCATTTACCATTGAGTATGGCGAGAAAATTTATGCCACGCCTGCATCGTCAGGATTTGCAATAGCAAAGGCTTATGTTATTACCCCCAAAACTTTTAGTTATTCAATGACAGCTAAAGATTCTGCCGCTGAAACAGAAAAATTGATGCAGGCGATTCATGATGTTAAAACTGACCTAAAAAAATTAGTGGAAAATGCCACCAAAACTTCCATTGCCAAGATTTTTGCTGCGCATGTAGCATTATTAGAAGACGAAGAAATCATCTTTGGCGCGCAAGATAGCATTGATGAAGGGTTATCCGCTGCCGCCGCTTGGCATGCGCACATTGAAGCAATGGCAAAAACTCAGTCTTTGGTAGGAAATCATCTGCTGGCAGAACGCGCCGCTGACTTGCGAGATATTGGACAAAAGGTTTTGATGAAGCTTACTGGTCAAGATTTGGATGTTGAACCTGATGAGCCTTATATTTTAATTAAGCAAGATTTGCTTCCATCAGATGTTGCAAAACTTGACCCCAAAAAAGTGGCAGGCATTTTAACCGCCCAAGGTGGGGCAAGCTCACACAGTGCTATTATTGCAAGAGCTTTGGGCATTCCTGCAATTGTTGGTGCTGGTGGCGTATTAAGCATTCATCAAGGACTTGTGGTATTGATTGATGGCGGCAGGGGCTATTTTGTGGTTTCACCTGACCAAAATATGGTGAACGACTGTCAGATTGCTCAAGCTAATTTTGCTAAACGCAAAGCTCTTGCCAAAGAACAAGCCTTTCAACCTGCAATCACCAAGGACGGTCATCGAGTAGAAATTGCTGCAAATTTAAGCAATGTTAATGATGCTCAACTTGCAGTCAAGAATGGTGCCGAAGCGGTTGGGCTACTGCGAACCGAACTGGTTTTTATGGCGCATCACAACATGCCAGATGTGCAAACTCAAATTTTAGATTATCAGAAAGTTTTCAATGATTTAGAAGACCGCCCTTTGGTGGTAAGAACGTTGGATGTGGGGGGTGATAAACCCTTACCTTATTTGCCAATGCCTGCTGAAGAAAACCCATTTTTGGGAGTGCGTGGCATTCGTTTAACGCTAGAGCAACCAAAACTGCTTAAAGACCAATTAACAGCTTTGATTATGGCATCTAAGGGTCGCGATTTACGCATCATGTTTCCAATGATTGGCAGGATAGAAGAGTGGCGAGCCGCAAAAGCCATTTTGGATGATGTGCTGCAAGAGTACCCACATGATAATTTGCAAGCAGGTATTATGATGGAAGTACCAAGTGCGGCAATTATGGCAGAAGATTTTGCTAAAGAAGTAGATTTTTTCAGTGTAGGCACAAATGATTTAACTCAATATACACTAGCAATTGACCGTGGGCATCCAACGCTTTCTAAAGATGCTGATGGTCTGCACCCAAGTATTTTAAGATTGATTGACAAAACAGTTCAAGCGGCACACGCTTATGGAAAATGGGTTGGTGTGTGTGGCGAGCTTGCATCCGATGAAAAAGCAGTGCCGATTTTACTGGGCCTAGGCGTGGATGAGCTTAGTATGTCAAGTACAAGCATCGCCTTAACAAAAGCCCAAATTCGTGAACTTAATTTACAAGAATGCCAAACTCTTGCTAAAAAAGCCTTATCATGCGCCACAAGCCAAGAAGTACGAGCTTTAATCCGTGATGAATAAAATAAGTGAGTAAATTCATGAAAACTGTATTATGTATTACTTTAAACCCTGCTATTGATTTGACGATTACTCTAGATGTATTGACATTAGGCGCGGTTAATCGGGCAAGTGAAAATCAGCTTGGAGCTGCAGGTAAGGGTTTAAATGCTGCTCATGTATTATCAGAACTGGGTATCAATGCGATTGCATCTGGATTTTTGGGCGATGATAATGATGAGATTTTTGAGCGTTTATTTAAAAGTCATAAAACCTTTATCGGTGATGCTGGCGTAGGTCAGTTATCCGATGGTTTTGTTAAAGTTGCAGGTGCTACACGTACCAACGTTAAAATAGTAGATAAACAAGGCTGTACAACAGATATCAACGGTCAAGGTTTTTTGATAGATAACGACGCAAAACAAGCTTTATTTAAACGCCTTATCCAGTATGCCAAAGAAGCAGATGCAGTCTTGGTGGCAGGCAGCCTGCCCAAGGGGTTTACAACTAGAGATTTTGATGAACTGTTGGATTTATTAACTCAAAATAACACAAAAATTGCCGTTGATGTCAGTGGTGATGCTCTAAAAACCGCTTTAAAACATAATTTATGGTTTATCAAACCAAATAATGATGAGCTGTCTGGTGCGTTTGATAGACAAATTACCACGCTTGATGAACAGTTATCCGCTATTCAGGAAATTTCAGGCGATATTGAGCATGTTTTAGTTTCTATGGGGGATAAAGGGGTTCATTGGTTTAAAAAATCAGGTCAAAAGCGTCAAATTTATCATGCTATACCTCCAAAAATGACCGTTAAAAGCACCGTTGGGGCAGGCGATACTATGGTTGCTGGTATGATTTTTGGGCTGCTTCAAAACTTTGATGATAAGACACTACTATGTCATACAACCGCGTTATCTGCGCATGCCGTTACCGTGATTGGCGTACAAGTACCAAAACGTAATGAGCTATTAAACTTGATTGCTAAAGTACAAATTTTTGATAAAGGCATCGCTTAAATCCTAATAAGCATCATCAATTAAATAGGTACATAAAATGGACATCAAACATTCTATCTTCACAATTTTACCCAAAGAACCTTTAGCAATCAGCCTGCTTTTGGCAAAACAATTACAAAATAGTTTGCAAAGATTGGGGGCAACCGCCAATATTGCAAACAGTGATTATAATCAAGATGGTATTTTTGTTGTGATTGGTCATCAGCAGCAAATGGATAAAACAAATACCATTTACCTAAATTATCAAACACTGGACAATCAGCTTTTTGACAACTTAGATTATTTAACAAAGATTTTAACGCCTAAAAATCATCACAATCAATCACAATCAGTTAATCAAGATAAGCCGCTTAACATTGTTGCGGTTACTGCGTGCCCAACGGGTGTTGCTCATACATTTATGTCGGCTGAAGCAATTGAAAATTATGCAAAAGCCAAAGGTTGGCAAATCAAAGTAGAAACCCGCGGTCAAGTGGGAGCGGGCAATATTATTACACCCGAAGAAGTCGCGGCAGCCGATTTGGTCTTTGTGGCAGCAGATATTGACGTGGATTTGACTAAATTTGCTGGCAAAAAAATATACAAAACTTCAACTGGGCTAGCACTTAAAAAAACTGAACAAGAATTTAATAAAGCCTTAGAAACCGCCAGCACCTACCAAAATCACGCCCAAGCCCAAACAGATGACCAAACCCAAGAGAAAAAAGGCATTTATCAACATTTAATGACAGGTGTGTCTCACATGTTACCTTTGGTGGTGGCAGGTGGGCTATTAATTGCCATGTCGTTTATGTTTGGTGTGGAAGCCTTTAAAGACGAGGCAATTGCTTTTGGCCTACCTAAGGCGTTGATGGATGTTGGTGGTGGCGCAGCATTTCATTTAATGATTGCAGTATTTGCAGGTTATGTCGCATATTCCATTGCTGATAGACCAGGACTTGCAGTTGGCTTGACAGGAGGTATGCTGGCAACAACGGCAGGAGCTGGCATTTTAGGCGGTATTATTGCCGGATTTTTAGCAGGATATACGGTTAAATTTTTAAATAATACAATTCATCTGCCTGCTGGTTTGACGTCATTAAAACCCATTTTGATTTTGCCACTATTGGGTACGTTATTGGTTGGTTTATCTATGGTGTATATTATCAATCCGCCTGTAGCTGCTTTGATGGAAGCCTTAAAAAATTGGCTAACCAGCATGGGTGAAATGAACGCTGTAATTTTAGGATTGATTATTGGTGCTATGATGTGCACGGATATGGGCGGCCCTGTCAATAAAGCTGCCTATACGTTTTCAGTGGGAATGATTGCATCCGGTGTTTATACGCCGATTGCTGCGGCGATGGCGGCAGGTATGGTTCCACCAATTGGCATGGCAATTGCTACCTGGATTGCTAGACGTAAATTTAATGAAAACCAAAAAAATGCTGGCAAAGCATCGTTTGTTTTAGGACTGTGTTTTATTTCTGAAGGCGCATTGCCCTTTGTAGCAGCCGACCCTGCTCGAGTCATTATTTCATCAGTTATTGGCGGAGCGTTAGCAGGCGCAATTTGTATGGGTTTTGGTATCGCCTTACAAGCACCACACGGCGGATTGTTTGTCATTCCTTTTGTATCTAAACCAATATTGTATTTATCTGCAATTGCTATTGGTTCATTAACGACAGGCGGTCTATATGCAATGTTAAGAAAGGCACAAAATCCCACGATTTCTGCTTAAAAATGTAACTTGTCGGTAATTTTCTACTGTTTGTCTGTAAAAATTTGCCCAAACTTAATTGTTGATTGTGAAAAATCCATTAATGTTTGGGTAATTTTTGCTATAATGTGGCAAATTCACAATTGAGCAATAAATACATGAGTATGACTAAGTTTCATTTTTATCATCAACGTGGCTCTACACAGCAAATTTTTGTTTTGTTTGCAGGTGTGGTGATATTTGTGGCGATTGTGATGGCGGTATTTGGCTATCACATAGGTCAAAAGCAAGGTATGCGCAGTGCCATTAATGAAGCAGTAGAAGAAAAAATGGAAGCAGAAAATCAGGCTGACTTGGCACAAGAAACCGCATTAAAACAAAAATTAGAAACTGCAATTCAAGAGCGTGATATTGGACTAAAAAATATTCAATCATTGCATGAGCAAAATGAGTCTATCAAAACAACCAACTTGCAATTAGAACAGTTAAACACCATGTTATTACAAAGTGTGGCAAAACAAGGTGGCGTGCCATTAAAGGTGTTGGCATCTGAAATCGTTTCCATGCCTGATCGAACGTTTGAATATCGTTTTGATGTAGCGATGGTGGATAAATCAGGGCAATCAGTAACCATGATGCCAAAAATTACCCTACTTAATGCTACAAATATGGTGGAAATTCCTGTTAAGCCAGCAACTTACAGTATTAAGGGTATTGCTCATATTCGTGGACGTTTTGTAATGCCTGAGGGATTTGAACCTAAACAAATCAAGTTGGATTTAAAAGCTGGTTCAGAAGATACAGAGCAACTTTATAATTGGCAAGTGGGTAAAGTGGTTAGCATGCCTGATGGTGTTAATGAAAAAGAACTCAGTGCCAGACCAATTGGTCAATAATTTAAATAACCTGCTTTTGCAGGTTTTGTTTGTCGCTTGGTAGTGTTAATTTATGTCAAACGAACATTTTTTTGATGATGATATTGATGTTTTAACTGTTAAACCTCAAACTATGCCTAAAGAACCCGTGTTGTATGCGGTAATTATGCACAACGATGATTATACAACCATGGACTTTGTGGTCAATGTGTTGTTAGATTTTTTTGATTATACAACAGATAAAGCTGTGATGGTTATGCTGCAAATACATAATCAAGGGCAGGCAGTGATAGCAACTTATCCAAAAGAAATTGCTGAGATGAAAGTAACCAAAGTTTTGGAACTTGCCGAAGCCTGTGATTTTCCTTTATTGGTTACCCTAAAAAAACTGTTATAAGCGACGATGATGTTTAGTAAAGAATTTGAAGAAACTCGCCAATTTATTGAGCAATTTGCCATTTCTAGTAACCATGAATTTGTTACTATTGAGCATTTGTTGCTTGGGCTGATTGATGATGATGATGCCAAAGTAGTACTACAAGCTTGCGAAGTTGATTTGTTGCTCGTTAAAGAAGAACTGATGGCATATATTGAAGCCTATGTTCCAAAAAATAGTAAGAAATTGCCAACTACCTCCAAAGCGTTCTTGCGCGTGCTGCAAAGGGCAATTTGGCACAATCAGACCAACGGTGAAAACCGTCCAATTACTGGTGTGGATGTTCTGGTTGCAATGTTTAAAGAAAAAGATTCCCATGCAGTTTCTTTGCTAAATGCTCAAGGCGTGTCAGGATTGGTTGTTCAGCGTTATTTATCTCATGAACAAGAAGAAAATGACCCATCTGATGAAGAAAGCAATCAAACCACTGATAAGTCTGCCAAGCAAAACGCCTTAACCAGTTGGACTCAAAATCTAAATGAGCGCGCCAAAAAAGGATTGACTGACCCTTTGATTGGACGGACGAGCGAAATTGAACGCACGGCGCAGATTTTATGTCGCCGCCGTAAAAATAATCCGTTATTAGTTGGCGACCCTGGCGTTGGTAAAACAGCCATTGCTGAAGGATTAGCATGGCTAATTGTCAATGGAAAGGCTCCAGAAGCCTTATCGGATGTGGTAATTTATAGCTTGGATATTGGGTCATTGATTTCGGGGACAAAATACCGAGGTGATTTTGAAAAACGTATTAAAGAGTTATTACTTGCGATAAAAAAACAGCCCAATGCCGTTTTATTCATTGATGAAATTCACACCATCATTGGGGCGGGTACAAGTATGAATAGCAGTATGGATGTATCCAATCTGATTAAACCTGCACTGGCAAATGGCGAATTAAGATGTATCGGCTCAACAACATTTGTTGAGTACCGCCAATTTTTTGAAAAAGACCATGCCTTATCAAGGCGATTTCAAAAAATAGATGTGAAAGAACCCAGTATTAAAGACGCCATTGAGATTTTACAGGGGTTAAAAGAGCAGTATGAAAATTTTCATCGAGTGCATTATACTGAAGACGCCATCACAGCAGCGGTAGAGTTGTCTGCAAAACATATTAATGACCGTTTTTTACCAGATAAAGCTATTGATGTAATTGATGAAGCTGGAGCAAATACCAAACTTTATATTAAAACTGCTCAAAATACTGAAA
>CAKAQU010000025.1 GCA_916720335.1 uncultured Moraxella sp.
AGTCTTAGATTTAGCGGATGCTGATGAGTGGTTAATGAATGAAATTTATACAATTATTCCTTTTTTTATTACGCCACAAAAAATTTTATGCTATCCCTTCGGAATTATGGATATTGTATTTTTAGAAAATTATTGATAGAATTCGGAAAGGATTGAAGTAAAAATGTTTATGAATATTATTTTTATTCATTTTAATTTTTTTTAAAAAAAATTGATTTAAAACAAAAAAATTATATTTTTATTTTTTGATATTTTATTTTTCTTAAAATGATATTTGTTTATCAGTTTATTTGATAAAATTTGCTATTTATTTTTATAAAATAAAACAGTAAAATTAACCGTTTGTAACGATTATTTAACGAATATTTATTTAAAATTAAACAAAGTTTGCCATCTGGCTTACTAGGAGTGCCTATGCTTGCTTTTTTGGCATTATTGCCGATTATCATGGTTTTTCTACTGCTTGTCGTAATGCGACTGCCTGCTAAATTTGCCATGCCCGTGGCGTATTTAACTACTGTTTTATTGTCATTATTTGTCTGGAAAACCAGCGGTGTTCAGGTGGCAGCTGCGACCGTTCACGGTGTATTAACAGCGATAAACGTTTTATTTATTGTATTTGCGGCAGTTTTATTATTAAACACCCTAAAAGAAAGTCAAGCCATTGTTGCCATTCGACAAGGTTTTATGGGTATCTCACCTGACCGCCGCGTGCAAATGATTATTGTAGCTTGGCTATTTGGTTCCTTGATTGAAGGTTCAACTGGTTGGGGCACACCATCAGCGGTAGGAGCGCCTCTATTATTAGCGCTAGGCTTTCCTGCAATGGCATGTGTTATGGCTATTCTTATTATTCAGTCCACTCCAGTATCTTACGGAGCGGTTGGCACGCCATTATTAATTGGAGTAAATTCAGGACTGGAAAACAAAGCCGATGTTGCTGCTGAAATCTCAAAGTTTGGTTTGGATTTACCACATTATATTTTGGTTATCACTGAAAAAGTAGGGTTTATTCACGCAACCGTTGGTATGTTAATTCCTTTGATTTTATGTTGCTTTTTAACACGCTTTTTTGGCGAAAAACGTTCATTTGCTGAAGGATTTAAAGCAGCGCCATTTGCTATTTTTGCAGGTCTTGCTTTTACCGTACCTTACTATTTAACAGCTCGTTTTGTAGGTCCTGAATTGCCATCGCTTTTAGGTTCTGTGGTTGGACTTTTAATCGTTGTACCTGCCGCTAAAATGGGTTTTTTAACACCTAAAGAAACCTTTGATTTTGCTCACCGTGATAATTGGGAAGAAGACTGGAAAGGCACCCTTGCACATACCGAAATTGATGCCAATGAAAAAGTAAAATTTTCAGTTTTTAAAGCATTTTCACCTTATTTGATGGTCATTGGTATCTTGGTTGCAACACGCACCATCAAACCTTTAAAAGAATGGTTGAATTCTCACGCCGTTATCAGCTTTCAAGAAATTTTTGGCACAACCATCAGTAACAAAACTCAACTGTTATATTCTCCTGCTACTGTGTTACTATTAGTTTCAATTGTATGCATTTTTATTTTTGGCATGAAAGGCAATGACATTAAAAAAAGCTGGAAAGACTCAGGTATTACCACCATGGCTGCTGCACCTGCTTTGATATTTTCTGTGCCAATGGTGCAAGTGTTTATCAACTCCGGCACCTCACCTGACGCTGCTGTACAAATCTTAGCTATGCCAAAAGTATTGGCGGCAGCGGCAGCAGATTTATTTTCTGGGGCATGGCCTTTAATTTCGCCTTGGATTGGAGCTTTGGGGGCATTTATTGCTGGCTCAAACACCATCTCTAACATGATGTTTTCTCACTTTCAGTGGAGCACCGCCACTCAAATTGGTTTAGATGGCATGGGTGCATCAAAAGTGGTTGCCTTACAAGCAATTGGTGGCGCTGCTGGTAATATGATTAGTGTGCATAACGTTGTGGCAGCTTGTGCGGTTGTTGGCATGGTAAACCGTGAAGGTTTAATTATTCGCAAAACTCTTATCGCCATGACCTACTACATCATTCAAGGCGGCTTAATTGGTATGGCGATTATTATGAGCACCAGTTGGTGGATTGGAGCAATTATCTGGCCTATCTTATTTTTTGGCGGATTGACCTTGTTAAGCAAAAAATAAAAACCTATTTTAACCAAACCTAATCGGAGATGTTATGAGTAATCTAAGTAAAATTACCGAAATTGAAGATTTGCGACGTGTTGCTGAGCGTAAAGTACCACGTATGTTTTATGATTACGTAGATTCAGGGTCGTGGACACAAACCACCTATCGCAATAATGAAACTGATTTTGACCGTATTAAATTGCGTCAAAGAGTGCTGGTGGATATGGAGGGACGCAGTCTTGCCACCAAAATGATTGGGCAGGATGTCAGTATGCCTGTAGCGATTGCCCCAACTGGATTTACAGGTATGATGTGGGCAGATGGTGAAATTCATGCTGCTCGTGCCGCTGAAAAATTTGGCATTCCTTTTTCTTTATCCACAATGAGTATTTGTTCTATTGAGGATGTTGCCGAAAATACAGTAAAACCATTTTGGTTTCAATTGTATGTGATGCGCGATAAAAAGTTTATGGAAAATTTGATTCGTCGCGCTAAAGAAGCTAAATGTTCTGCTTTGATTTTAACCGCAGATTTGCAAGTTTTAGGACAGCGCCACAAAGACATTAAAAATGGTTTGTCTGCTCCACCAAAACCTACGATTGCCAACTGCATCAACCTCATGACCAAACCGCAGTGGTGCTTTAACATGCTTGGAACAAAACGCCATACGTTCCGCAATATTGTTGGACACGCTGAAGGCGTGGGCGATTTATCCAGTTTATCATCGTGGACAGCTGAACAGTTTGACCCAAGTCTTAATTGGGATGACGTCGCTCGCATCAAAGACCTGTGGGGTGGACCACTAATTATCAAAGGCATTATGGAACCTGAAGATGCAGTTTTAGCTGCCAAATCGGGTGCTGATGCTATGGTTATCTCAAACCATGGCGGTCGTCAGCTTGACGGTGCTCCAAGCTCAATTGCTGCCCTTTCCGATTGTGTACAAGCCGTACAAGCAGAAAACTCCAAGTGTGAAGTTTGGTTAGATAGTGGCATTCGCTCAGGTCAAGATGTCTTAAAAGCCATCGCATTAGGTGCAAAAGGCACAATGATTGGTCGCTCTTTCTTATATGGCTTGGGTGCCTATGGCGAAGATGGGGTTAGAAAAGCTTTAGAAATCATCTATAAAGAATGTGATGTCACTATGGCATTTTGCGGTCATACCAATATCAATAATGTCAATCCTGATATTTTTGTTAAAGGCACTTATGAAAATCTCAAAGTTGCCGACCCACACGTGCTGCCCATCCGCTGGTAATCCTACTATTAAAAACACGCCCTTTTTGGGCGTTGTTTTTTAAACAACATTTATTATATTTTCCTATTAAGAAATTATTCTTTAATTAAAAGCGTCTATATCTTGATAAATCAATAATTTATACTAACCTTATTTACAAATTTAGTTAATGAGGTTTTGATGTTAATTTTTACACGGCTTGAATCTATTTTTTTATCAATTTTACGCATCGTTAGTGCCTATCTATTTTTATTACATGGAACTGCCAAATTTTTTGCATTTCCCATCTCCATGGGTGGCTCGCCGTCTGGTCTAACCTTGGTGGCTGGTATTTTAGAAATTTTAGGCGGGATTTTATTAATGCTGGGACTGTTTACCCGTCCAACCGCTTTTATTTTATCTGGTCAAATGGCGGTGGCGTATTTTATGGCTCATGCTTCAAAATCCATTTTGTTTCCTATAGCTAATGGTGGTGAGTCTGCGGTGCTATTTTGTTTTATTTTTCTATACATTGCTACATCCGGTGGTGGAAAATGGGCACTGGATAATCTATTAACAAGCCAAAAAGAATTAAAACCCTAGATAATTAATTCATGATTAGCATCAATAATCTTAAAATAGGTATATGATAAAAAATGTGTTAAACTCTATCGCTAAAAATGATAGAGTTTTTTATAACTGAATATTTTATCGCTGATAATACAGGAAAAAATCATGATTCGTCAAAACATTTTGGCTCGCTTGATTGTCATCATTGCAGCACTATGGCTGGGAATGCAAATAATGGCTGGTTACATTGCTGCACCAGTTTTATTCTCACATTTACCAAAAATGCAAGCTGGAGAGATTGCTGGAATTTTATTTGGGATTTTATCATGGACAGGGCTGGTGATTTGGGCAGGTGTGTTTTTGGTACAATACCATACTAAAGCATCCGTTGCTAAATTGACTGCTGTTTTGTGGTTGTTTCTTTGTATCAATGAATTTTTAGTAACACCCGTAATTGAAGCCTACAAAAACAACACAACAAACTGGCTACTTTCTTTGCTTGGCGGCTCGTTTGGTGCATGGCACGGTGTCTCTAGCATCATTTTTATGTTTTGTGTCCTATTAGCTGTCATATCCGTATGGAAAACATCCAAAACCATTTAATCTAGTTGCTAAACTAAATTAATCAAGCAAAATAAAAAACCCTTAAACGCCCCATGTTGCCTACTGCCTATTTACAATATATAT
The DNA here is from genome assembly GCA_916720335.1 of uncultured Moraxella sp. Classification (GTDB taxonomy): domain Bacteria; phylum Pseudomonadota; class Gammaproteobacteria; order Pseudomonadales; family Moraxellaceae; genus Moraxella. The sequence goes on from CAKAQU010000025.1 coordinate 4,622, forward strand.
ATAATTGATACAAACCATCAAACACAAATTTTATTGTATTTAAATAAATTGGTAGGCAAATCAATTTACAACCTCTCTTATATCCTTATCTTCATTACGAAAGATGAAGTGCTTATGTCTTTAAAACCTTGTATTTAACACCGAATCGATTCAAAATTATAAGACCTTTTATTTAAAATCAAAAGATTGATTCAATTGATTAATTATCAATCAATTTTTTAGAACATCCCAATATAAAAAATCAATTGTAAAGTAATATTTTGTAATAATATAAGAGTAAATAGATATTTCTTGTAATGATAAGTTAATAAAGTTAATTTATTGTAATTTTTCCTGATATATCAAGCAGTTGATTGATTATTTTTTATACATTTATTAAATGTAATGATGTGCGCCTTTTGAGGAAATCCAACGATGAAAAAATTGCAAGTACTTCTATTATCCACCCTGATTGCATCTCCAGCTGTCGCTTTGGCAGATAGTAATTTGGGGTTTTATGGTAAGGCAGGTATCCCTGGTATTGGTGTTGGTGTTGGCGCAGGCGTTCACGATAAGGTGTCAGTGCGTGCCGATATTACCACACTTGGCTCTATTAACCGCGATTTTAAACAAAATAAAATTGAGTACACAGCCAAGGTCAAAGCCACTCAAGGCACAATTGCCATTGATTATTTCCCAATGACCAACAGCAGTTTTCGTTTGACGACAGGTGTTGGTATGGGACGCATTAAAATTGATGGTGAAGGTCGCTCTACCCGTCCAAATGGCACCATTAAAATTGGTGGCAAAAGCTATAGTTATGACAGCTCACAAGATTTTGTGAATGCAAAAATCGAATATCCTGATTTAATGCCTTATTTTGGGATTGGTTTAGGTCATAACGCCAAGGCAAAACAAGCCGGCAGCTGGGGTTTTATGCTGATTTAGGTGTGTATGTTGGTGATCCAAAAACCAGTTTCCAAGTTAGTGATAGTTTGTATGAAAAAATGCTACTAGCAAATGGTAATGACGCTGCCGCTACTGCCGCCGACATCGAGCGCGAACGTCAACGAGTTAAAGATAAAGCGGGTGATTTGCGAGTGGTTCCTGTGGCGTCTGTTGGTTTTTCTTATTATTTCTAACAAATCATCTTGTCATGGATAGTCACTAAGAAATTAGATGACCTTTTTAATGAATTCTATTTTTAATCCTGTTGTGTGTATTTTATAAGTTCGAATTTCTTACTGATTTTCACTAAGTTTTATGAAGAAAACGAAGCCTAAAAACATTAACCACTGCATAAATAAAAAACCGCCATTAATAAGCGGTTTTTTTATCAGTGATTATCAATCATCATAATCAAATTCATCGTCTTCATGAACATTGCAAGCATCACACATAATTTTTCCTTATTTATTTGCCATATACTTCACGAACCTTTTGGGTCATGTCCATCATGTTTTGGAGTGCCAAAATAGTTTCTGACCAACCTCGGGTTTTTAGTCCACAATCAGGATTTACCCACAAACGCTCTTTTGGAATGTATTTTATGGCTTCATCAATGACCACTTGCATATTTTGAGCGCTTGGCGTACGTGGACTGTGAATATCATAAACGCCGGGACCAATAGCATTATGATAGCCATTTTCTTTAAAAGCATCCAAAAGCTGTAAACCGGAACGGGCTGTTTCGATAGTGATAACATCAGCATCCATTGCCAAGATATGTTCTAAACAGTCATGAAAGCTAGAATAACACATATGTGTATGAATTTGCGTAACAGGATAAGCTGAACTTGATGCGTGTCTAAATGCCGCAACCGCTTGTTGCCAATAATGATTTTTTGCCGCTTCTTTTAAAGGTAACCCTTCACGAAAAGCAGGTTCATCAATTTGAATAATGCCAATACCAGCGTCTTGCAAATCGCTGACTTCCTGATTAATCGCTTCAGCAATTTGCAAACGTAAAATATCACGAGTAGCGCTATCACTTGGAGCAAATGACCAGTTTAAAATTGTTACAGGACCAGTCAGCATGCCTTTCATCGGTTTATTGGTTAATGACTGAGCAAATTTTGTCCATTCTACTGTCATTGCTGTTGGGCGGCTGATATTACCAACAACAATTGGTGGGCGTACACAGCGAGTGCCATAACTTTGCACCCAACCATTTTGCGATACCCAAAATCCATCCATGTATTGAGCAAAATATTCCACCATATCAGTACGTTCAGCTTCGCCATGCACCAAAACATCAATGCCCAATTTTTCTTGTTCATCAACAGCACGGTGAATTTCATCTTGCATTGCTTTTTGATACAATTCATCCGATAAATTGCCTTTTTTCCAGTCGGCACGAGCTTTACGAATTTCTTGGGTTTGGGGAAATGAACCAATGGTTGTGGTTGGAAACAGTGGCAAGTTTAATTTTGCTTGTTGACTAGCATAACGTTCATCAAATTTACCTTCTCGTACTTTGGCACCATCAGCATAAGCAGTTAATTCAATTTGAGTGGCATTTTGGTTAGCGGCCGCTTCGCCTGTTGCTAATTTGGCAGATAAAACAACTTCAGCTAGTTTTTGTTTAGCAAAAGCCAGTTTGCCTTGTAGGTTTTCTGGTACATTTTCATGGGTTAAATCCACTGGCAAGTGCAGAAGACTAGAGCCGCTGCCAACCCAAAGTCTATCACCAAGTTTTGCATAAGCTTTGGCTAAAATTTCTTGGGTTAAAACTTGATTAGTTGTCCATACAGAACGCCCGTCAACAACGCCTATTGATAAAATTTTATGTGTTGGTAAATGGTCAATAACTTGGGTTACGTATTGCTTGGGCTGACTTGTACGCGTAACGTCAATATGAATACCACTAACAGGCAAATTACAAGCAACATTACAATTATTACCCAGCGTATCAAAATAACTGGCAACAATCAGTTTTGGTGGGGTGCGTTGCAATCCATTATACGCTCTTTCAAAAGCCTGTTGCCATTTATTATCCAAGTCCAATGATAAAATTGGCTCATCAAGCTGTACCCAATCTACGCCGTTATCACCCAATTCGCCTAGCAAATCAGCATAAACTGGCAATAGCGCATCTAAATATTCCAATTTATCTGCTTTTTTGGAATTGGCAAGGTATAAAAATGTCAAAGGTCCAACCAAAACTACTTTAAGTTCTTTTTGAACGCCTTTACTATTTAAAATCGCTTTGGTATCATTAACTTGTTTGAGAATTTGACTAAAATCAGTATGGTCAAAACTTTGATTTTCAGCAAGTTCAGGTACAAGGTAATGATAATTGGTATCAAACCATTTAGTCATTTGTAAGGCGGCAGTATCAGAAAATTGCCCTGTGTGGTCGCGACCTCTGGCAAAATAGAATTGACGGTCAAAAGTATCAAGAGTTTCTGCTCCAGAAAACCGTGTCGGCACAATTCCAAAAGCGGTTGCTTGAGTTAAAACCAAATCATAATGAGCAAAATCGCCTGTAGTAACCACAGATAATCCTGCATCAATTTGGTCATTGATATTGGTATCAAATACCGCTTGAATTTGTGCTAAAGTGGCTTGTTTGTCTTGTTTACCTGCCCAATATTTTTCTAAGGCAAATTTAGTCTGCCGTTTGTCGCCAATGCGGGGATAACCCAAAATATGTGTTTGAACTGTCATGATAACTACCTAAAAATAAACATCAAAAAGAGCAATTTATTTAAAAAAATTCATCTTTATATAAATATAATGAATAATTTTTATGTTTATATCATACCTTAGTTTTATCATGAATAAAAATCAATTTTTTCATCTTAAGATGAAAATTTTTAATTAATATGCTAAACTATTGACTAACTTTTAAAAAACTTTTGATTATGTTAGAAATTCGCCATCTACAAATGCTTTCCACTTTATCGCGACTTGGTTCCTTAGCATTGACTGCTGATGAACTTAATTTAACTGCATCAGCGATTTCTCATCAATTAAAAGAGTTAGAAAGTTATTATGATATTACATTGGTCAATCGTAAAACTCGTCCTGTCAGTTTCACGCCTGCTGGCAAAAGAATTTTACAACTTGCAGATAATATCTTGCCACAAGTTGCACGCGCTAAATTTGACCTAAAACGACTGGCTCACGGTCAAGCCGGCAGATTACGTCTTGCTAGTGAATGTCACAGTTGTTTTGATTGGCTGATGCCGATTTTAAATGTTTACCGTAAAAACTACAGTGATGTGGAACTGGATTTTGCGACAGGTTTTGAGCCTGAACCTCATCAGATGCTGATAAATGGTGAAATTGATTTACTAATTACTGCAAGTGATTTACCAGTAGATGGTATCACTTATCATCCTTTATTTACCTATGAAAGTCGTTTGGTATTGTCGCCTGCACACCAGCTTGCTAGTTATGACATGATATCCGCTCAAGATTTGGCTCAAGAGACACTGATTGTTTATCCTGTGGAAGAGGCAAGGCTGGACATTATTGCTCACTTTTTAAAACCTAACAACATTCAACCAAAACACATTCGCACCACAGAACTTACCGCCATGCTAATTCAGCTGGTCGCCAGTGAACGAGGGGTTGCAGCACTGCCCGACTGGATTGCTAATGAGTATGAGAAAAAAGGCTGGATAGTATCTCGTAAACTTGGCGACGGAGTATATTGTAAACTCTACGCAGCAGTACGAACTCACAGTCAAGATATGGCATACATTAAAGGCTTTTTACAGCTATTAGAAAAAATGGTAAAGCCTTGAATTATAAAACCAATTTCATATCATGAATTAACGTTAATAAATAAAAAATGCCACAAATTGTGGTATTTTTTTAAATCAATCATTAGTCATCATAGTCTACAAAAGATTGTAGCACTTGACCTGTTTGGGCATCAACCACGACTTCGTGAGGCTGCCCATCAGCGCCTATCATCTTAACTTCATAGTGAGAACCAATATATTCTCGATCTAAACTAGCATCAAAAACCTGACCAGCCACTGATTGTTGGGCGATTTCGATGGCTTTATCCAAACTAATAGCTGGTTGTCCTTTTCTTTTAAACTCACGTTCTGCGCGGCTAAATAAAACTTGACCTGATTTTGCATCAACCAAAACTTTGTGTTCAAGTCCACCATTAAACGTTTCAATCTCATAGACACTACCTAAGTGTCCGCCTTGGATTTCAAAATCTGTAGCATACCCTTTGGTTTGATTTTGGGCGACAAGAATCGCATTTTTAATACTTTGCATTTGGTCGGTCGCAACTGTTGTTATTTGTGGTACCGCATTGTTTACTGCATTATCTACCGTATTATTTTGGGTGACAGCTGCCGAATCTGGTTGGGGATTTTGCATATTTTGCACATGTTGAGATGGTGGGGCTGATATTGGTGTTTGGTCAATAACGATAGGCTGTTCATTTCTTGAGCAAGCAGTAACTAACAAACCTACTAATACCATTGACGTTAATGTTTTAAGATACAATTTCATAACTTCCTCCATTTTGGTGTGTTGCTTATTTAATTTATTGCTTATCTTTTGGTCATTATAACAAACAAAACTTAGCAGATACTTAGCTTTTATATTGATTTAATTTACTTTGATAACATACCAATTTTTATCAAAATCACTTATAATGTTTGGTTTTTATATTTTTTATATTAAATATGTCAAGCAATCACATTCCTTTGCGAAACACACAAATTCCTACAACTGACCCAAATGCAGGGCTGCGCTTAACAGAAATCTTTTATTCACTGCAAGGTGAAGCTTTAAGCATGGGATTGCCAACGATTTTTATTCGCTTAACAGGCTGTCCTCTACGTTGTCATTATTGCGACACCACCTATTCATTCACAGGTGGTCAAAGGTGGTCGTTACCTGATATTTTAACGCACATTCAGCAATTTTTTTGTAAACGTGTATGCATTACTGGTGGCGAACCTTTAGCGCAGCCAAATGCTTTTGCTTTAATGGATATGTTATTGCAATCTGGTTATGAAATTTCTTTGGAAACGTCAGGCGCATTATCTGTCAAGGATGTTCCTGTCTTAGTCTCAAAAGTAATGGATTTAAAAAGCCCATCATCAGGAGAAGAAAATAAGAATCTGTGGGAAAATTTAAATTACTTGACCCCGCACGACCAAATTAAAATCGTCATTGCTGATAGACAAGATTACGATTGGGCAAAACAAAAAGTTATTAACCACCAATTAGACAAAAAATGTGGGGTAGTTTGGCTTTCACCCATGTTTGAAGTGCCTAATATAGATAATCACCACAGCAGTAACAATGTACCTAATATTGCTGCAAATCTTGCTCAATGGATATTAGACGATGCTCTACCTGTTCGTTTTGGTTTGCAGCTGCATAAAATTATTTGGGCAGATGCCAAAGGCAAATAATGACAGTCTAAAGCCATTTAAATTATTTATCATCCATTTAAATTAACACTATGTATTTATTCAATGTTCACCTACTTAATGCAGACCTGCTGATTGATGTTTTTGATATAGTGGGGATTGTGGCGTGCAGCATTGCAGGTACAATTTTAGCCATTCGAAAGAATCTGGATTTTTTTGGTTGTATTTTAATTTCTATGGTTGCCAGTATTGGCGGGGGCACATTAAGAGATATTTTACTAAATCGTTATCCGCTTTTTTGGATAATGGATTTAACCTATGTTTATGTCATTACCATTACATCCATTATTACCCAAATCACCACCAATTGGTATCAAACTGTTAATAAATCAGTAGATTGGCTGATTCGTTTTTTTGACGCCATTGGACTGTCTGCTTTTAGCGTGATTGGGCTAACAGTTGCATTATCCTATCATCATCACCCATTAATAGCGGTTTTAATGTCAGTCATTACCAGCGTGGCAGGCGGGATTTTGCGTGATATGATTTGCCATCAAATTCCTTTGGTTTTGCAACAGGAAATTTATCTTAGTACCTGCATCATTGGTTCAGCAATGTATTTTTTGCTTAAATACTTTAGTTTTAGTGACAATATCAGCCAGCTGGTTATGATGCTGGTTGTGTTTGTGGTACGAATGTTAGCAATTAGTTATAATTGGAACCTACCATCACTAAACTTAAAAAAACTGCTTAAAAGACACTATTTATAGTGATTGGATTTTTTATCATACATCGCAGTCAGAACATTTATCCACCCAAAAATCAATAAACGCTCTAACTTTTGCACTCAAAAAAGCTCTATCTACATAAGCTGCATACAAACCAACTGATAACATCTGATAATCTGAAAATAATCGGACTAATTTTTTAGTACACAGTTCATCTTCAATGACCCAACTGGGCATATAACCCAAGCCTGCGCCTGATTTTATCAACTCAGCGCTCATCAATGTATCGTTGCTATAAATATGTGAAACAGGCTGGATTGTGTGTTTTTCACCAGTGGATTTGTGAACAATGTCAAAGCTGTCCATCTTAACATAGCTGGGCGTTACGGTTTGATGGGTAGACAACTCATCAGGTGATTTTGGTACACCATATTTTTGCAGATAATCTGGCGATGCTACAGCATAAAATTCAACTTTGGTTAAAGGTCTAGTAATTAGTGATGGTTTAGGCTGATCGGACAATCGCAATGCCAAATCATAGCCACCTGCCACCAAATCCACCATATCATTAGATAGCGATAAATCCAAAATAACCTCTGGGTATTGCATTTGAAATTCTGTCAGCCACCCTGCAACTTTAGCATTAGCAAACCAAAGCGGCATGGTGATTTTTAGCACCCCTTTTGCATTACTGGTTGCTCCTTGGGCGCTTTGTTTGGCGCTATCTAGCACTTCCAAAGCATACAAAGATTGAGCATAATACTCACCACCAATCGCGGTCAAATGCACGCTGCGACTGTTGCGGTGTAACAATTTTGTACCAAGGCGATTTTCTAAATTGGTGATGTGCTTGCTGGTCATGGCAATCGACATGTCCATCTTATCAGCCGCTTTGGTGAAACTGCCTGTTTGCACCACTTGGTGAAAAGCTTTAATACTTGTTAATGTATCCATAACAAATTACCAAATTAAATAATTTATATTCATATTATAGCCCTAACAAAAAAATTGTTACAAGTAAAACGCTAATATCCTGATTAATTAATAATAGGTGTTTTAAGATAATTGAAAGTTTCCTATTAAGAAAATATCTATTAATCAAATCCATATTGTTAATAATTAAATTTTTATTATACTAATTTAAATTTTTATCATAAATCAATTAAAGAGGTTTTTTATGAATTTCAAAACATTACAAAAAGCTGCCCAAGCTCGCCGCTCTATTTATGCTTTAAATAAAAATTTATCCATCAGCATTGATGAGATTAATCATATTGTGGAACATGCTTTATTGCATACACCATCATCATTTAATTCGCAATCCACACGCATGGTTATTTTGCACAACGCAGAACATGACAAACTTTGGGATTTAACTAAAGATGCTTTGCGTAAAATTATTCCTACTGAAAATTTTTCCGCTACTGAACATAAATTAAATGGCTTTAAAGCAGCTGCTGGCACAATATTGTTTTTTGAAGATATGACTGTTATCAAAAACCTACAAGAGCAATTCCCAAGTTATGCTGAAAACTTCCCCATCTGGGCAGACCATGCTAATGCCATGAATCAATATGCTATTTGGACAACACTTGCCAGTGAAAATATTGGAGCAAATTTACAACACTATAACCCAATTATTGATAAAGCTGTTGCAAACACGTGGGGCATTTCTGACCATTGGAAACTGCGCGCTCAACTTGTATTTGGCGGTATTACAGAACAAGCTAGTGAAAAAACATTTGTTTCAATTGATGAACGTTTAAAAATATTTTCTTAATATATCATCACAAAACTATCATTAAAACTGGGTTTTATCCGAAAAACCCAGTCTTTTAACTCCTTAATTAAAGTGATGGGGAAAAACATGGTATAATGGTTTTTATCCAATTTAATATTATCCATTAACACCATTAAAAAGATTATGTTACAAAAAACGTTAAAATTATCCCATTTAAAATTATCTGCCATCGGTTTATCTACTTTGATGGTTTTTACTTCCACTGTTTTTGCTGAAAATATTTATGTATATAAAAAAGGTGATAATCAGCAATTGTATTTAACCAATATCAAGCAAAACTCCAGTGGTAAAGAAAAGTTTACTGAAATTAGTGTTACGTATTATCCTGATACCAAATTGCATAAAGATGGAGCCATCCCCTCCACTTACAATCCCGTTACTGCTGCCACCCCAAGTCGTAGCAACAACAAAAATGCCTACGACCATTTGATTCGTGCCGCCGCTGCAAAACATGGGGTAGACCCTGCTTTAATTAAAGCGGTGATTCATACCGAATCTGCTTTTAATCCAAACGCTCGCTCACCTGTCGGCGCGATGGGCTTGATGCAGCTGATGCCTGGCACAGCTCGAGATATGAGGGTTGGCAATCCTTGGGACCCTGCTCAAAATATTGACGGTGGCACACGTTATTTGGCATGGTTGCAACGTCAGTTTAGCAATCGTGATTTTGTCATCGCTGCATACAACGCAGGTCATGGCAACGTTAAAAAATACGGTGGCATTCCTCCGTTTTCTGAAACGCGCAATTATGTGAAATCCGTAAACAGTCGCTATCACAGTCTGTATCGTAATGAAATGAGCGGCGGCGCTTCCGTTCAATACGCCATGGCGCCACAGCCACAACCAATGCCAATGCCAATGCCTGCTCGTTTAGAAGTACCTGCATCCAATGGTGTTAGAACGGTACAGGTCAATTACAATCAAGCAACTGCCCCCCAAAACCCTGCTATTTCCAACTCGTCATCTGGTCGGGTGTTTATTAGTAGCGGCAGCCATTAACCTTTTAGATTATCTGATTTCTGGTTATATTAGGTAGGGAACAAGCCACGGTGCTAAAAAGGCAGTGAGAATGCCATTTAAAATTAGCCCAAGAGTTGCGTATGCAACAAATCTCATACTCATTTGCATGATTCTAACCGTCCCTAGAGCGTGAGAAGCTGTTCCCATCGCCAAACCTTTTGCCATGGGGCGGTAAATGCCACTGATGTGCAGTATCCACACCCCTAAAATCTGACCGATCACACCTGCAATCAGTACTGTAGCGGATGTAATTCCAATAACACCTTGTAATTTATCGGTAACCTCAATGGCAATTGGCATGGTAACTGATTTGGCAGCAATGGCAATTTGTAATACGTCGCTACCACCAAAAATTCCCACCAGCCAAACACCAGAAACAATACCCACAAATGAACCTACCAATTGTGAGACAAAAATTGCCAGCCATTGGGAACGGATTTTTTGCCATTCTATATACAAAGGCACCGCCAAACACACCACCGCAGGAGCCAGCCAAAAAGTTAAATAACTACTGGCTTTATCAAAAGTCTGCCACTCAATATTTAAAGTTTTTAGCACACATATCACAACAATGGTTGTAATGAGCGTTGGGTTAATCCACTGGCTACGAAAGCGGGCACGCAGCACCATACACAACTCAAAACAGCCAATGAGCAATAACAACAAAAAAAATGGACTGACGAATAACTCCCTTATCATTACACTTCCTAGCGATTTGATTTTAAACGAAACGATTTTTGCAAATATCTAACAACTTGATAAGTTCTTCCTGTCGCTATCAGCACCAAAAAGGTGCTAAGACTGGTTGCTAATAGCAATATCCATAGCTCTTTTTGAATAATATCCAAATATTGCATAATAGAAATACACGCCGGCACTACCATCAAAACCAAATAATCCAGCATAATTTTAGCTAAAGATTGTACAGTTTTTAATTCAACTACACCAGTTTGTAGTGCAAAAAATAACAGTAATAACCCAATAATACTGGCAGGTAATGGCAAATGCGTTAGCCTGATAAACACTTCCCCTAAAAATAAACAGCCAAAAACCACTAAAAATGCCTTTAAAATCATATCCACTTCCTTTGTTATCAAAAGTTGATTTTACAATAAAAATGGTTTTAGTGAAAAGTTTTTATTGCTTATTTGCCATTTTAAAATGTGTGATAAGCTAACTTGAATAAATAAAAATCGTTCTTATTTATAAAGAAACTTTTATAAACTAAGTTGAGAGTAAATTATGATAACTCAAACCACGTTACAAACAACCGAGGCTGCACGTATCAGTAAACGCCTTATCAATCATTGGAAGCACAAATTTACTATCCATGAACACGAAAACACCTATATCATTGACATGCCTGATGCGGAGGTTGTTTTAACTTACCATCCAGATAGTTTGGAAATCCAACTTTGTGGTAAAAATGATGATTTTAATCAAGAAAAAATGCAAGAAGTAGTCGCAAACCATCTAGACCGAATGGCTGGCGAAACCTTTACATATCAATGGTCTTTTTAACCCATTCAACTCAAATAATTAAGTGCATTGCATTAAAAATGCACTTACCCTAGCTTTATTTGACCAAAAAACATAACAAATGCCCCCTGAACCAAATAAAAGCGAGTTTCCTGATACATCCAAAAGCCCACTATCAAGCTGCATTAAAAAGCTCATTTTTTCGCCAGTTATGGGACAATTTGGCACAAACGCATCTTGTATCCACGTTGGCATACCGCCCAAACGGTTTAAGTTTTCTCGTCCATTGCTAAGCGCCCAATCTTGAGTTTGCCAACGACTTGGTATTTGGCTTAAATGGATTTTTTGACAAATCAGCGGTTTATCTATTATGTTAAGCTGCGTTTGAATTTCCCCTATTCTTTTTGGATTGCCATCATGGTCGTGTTGATAAAATAGTATATCAAGCCCCTCATTAAGTTCGCTAATATGGCATGCTAAAATCAATTTTGGTAAAGTTACATCAATGCCATTTGGAATATCATGTAAAGTTATAAGATGAAACAATGGATTAGTTGCCAAATTTTCATCATTTTGTAAAACTCCACCAAAAGCGTAAGAGGTATTTTGAGCGTTCATTTGCCAAGTTGGATGAATTGATTCAAAATGAACGCAAGATTGGCTGGGAATTTTATCAAAAACTAAGTGATAAGTAACTGGATAACAATAACTTTTAATTGCATCATTATTTACTGTTAAGCCAACATTATGCAGATGTGCTAGCAAATACTCATCTAATGTGCCATAAATTTTAATAAAAAATGGTTTATCTCTAACCGTATTAAGCAGCCATTCTATGGTTGGTAAATGACGAGTTGCAAGTAAACAAGTAAATAATAAGTACTTTTTATCCAAATCTTGCTCTTGAATGAATAATGCCTTAAAAATCTGAATGTTTATCTGTGGTAAATGGTGCCACGGCTGACTAAAATAATAGGATTCTTGATTGATTTTTAAACGTAAAATATCTTGTAAATGCTGATGTAATAACTCAGGGTATTGATAAGCTGTGTAAGCAATAAGTGAGTCAGTATTTTTGCCAACCATTTGATTATTTTGATTTTTTATCTCTTCTTGATGAATGGCAAACTCAATTAGTTTTTGCAAATCAGCTTTACACACATAACTTATCATCGCATCAAACAAAATGCCTGTATCCAGCTCTTTATTTAAACACACATCACAAAATTCAAAGGCTGTTTTAGGATTATTTGCAAAAACAGATATTTGATGATTAAG
>CAKAQU010000026.1 GCA_916720335.1 uncultured Moraxella sp.
AAATCATGCCGGACAGTATTGTTTATACCGATAGTCTGAGCAGCTACGACAAGTTGGACGTGAGCGGTTTCATCCATTACCGCATCAACCATTCCAAGGAATTTGCCGACCGTCAGAACCACATTAACGGCATTGAGAACTTTTGGAATCAGGCAAAACGCGTCTTACGCAAATACAACGGAATCGATCGCAAATCCTTCCCGCTGTTCTTGAAAGAATGCGAATTTTGGTTTAACTTCGGCACACCCTCCCGGCAGCTTAAAATCCTGCGGGAATGGTGTGGAATTTAGGGCTAACCTACGTCAGCCCCAAATTTTAAAGGGTTTGCCAATACGCTTTGTTATGAAAATCAGGCGGATTGGCATGGCAATTTGCATAAAAAACAGGCACTTTATTCTGATATAAAATCACCGTTGGGTTTAGTTTTGTGATTATGGCAGTTTTATGACTATCTAAACAAACGTGATAAGCATAAAAATCATCCACGATAGCACTATTTTTTATTAACCAAATGTCAATATCGCTAGAGTCTGCCCATCTGGGCGGCAGACTATTTGGTGTGCGATAATCATCAAAATGATAAAGATTGTACCGACCATCTAATGCAACATTGCTCTCAAAATAGGCATCCTGTTCATTATATTCTATAAAACATTCCAAACAATTTTCTTGCCACAAAAAATCTGCTCGTTTATGTTTGGTAATGGTATCTAAATGATTGTCTGGAATTTTTTCTATAAAATAACTTAAAATCAGATGATTTTTATCGTTAGTGTATGATAAAAAATCAGCATAAACAACGATTTTGGGCGCAGTAACGGCAACATCAGAAAATGGTATTAAATAAAACACCTGTTGCCAAATATTATGTTTTGATGAACCAGCTTTATCAAAAACTTGCTGATGAGTTTTATATAAATTTTGTTCAATAGCTGGCGGTAATAATGCTGTCATTATTTAACTTATGATTGATTTAATCTAAATAATTCATCAAAATCCAAAACGACTTAAGTTGGATAATTTATCATTAGCTTCTGGGTTTTTCTTAAATAGCAGCACCATACGACCGATACGATGAACGGCTTGACTTTCAGTAGCATCAGCAAGCGCCTGAGCAATCTCTTTTCTTTCTTCGCTTGTGCCTGCAGGAATTTTTACTTTAATTAGTTCATGGTCAGTTAAAGCTCGAGCTGTTTCTTCAATCACAGATGGCGTGAGTCCACTTGCACCAACAATAATAATTGGGTTTAATTCATGACCTATGCCGCGTAAGGTTTTGATAAGTTCTTGTTTGGATTTTTTATTACTCATAACAATTCTCGAAATAAAACCGCCTTATTATAACAGAAATTTCCCCTATTTTTTGTAGATAGTGGTAAACTAAGCGGTTAATTTATAAATTTGCAAATTTGATTTACGATTTATGGCAACACGCATCACTAACAAAAAATTTTCCAAATCTAGCCGTGCTTGGATGAAAGAACATATTGATGATTTTTATGTACAAAAAGCTCAAAAAGATGGCTATCGAGCAAGGGCAGCGTATAAACTTTTAGAGATTAATGATAAAACTAAACTCATCAAACAAGGTATGACTGTGGTGGATTTGGGGGCGGCTCCTGGCAGCTGGTCGCAGGTGGCTGGTAAACTGGTTGGCGATTCAGGTACGTTGATTGCGTCAGATATTTTGCCAATGGACACGCTGGAAAATGTAACGTTTATTCAAGGGGATTTTCGCGAAGAAGCGGTGTTTGATACAATCATGAATGAAGTTGGCGGTCGCAAAGTTGATGTGGTGTTATCTGATATGGCGCCAAACACTTCAGGAATGCCTGCGGTAGACCAGCCACGCATGATGTATTTGTGTGAACTTGCAGTCGATTTTGCCCTTAAAGTTTTACCAGATGGCGGCGCACTGATTATGAAAGTCTTTCAGGGCGAAGGTTCTCAAGAATTACGTGCTGATATGCAAAAAAAATTTAGTAAAATAAAAAGTATAAAACCGGCTGCATCGCGTCCACGTTCTAAAGAAATGTTTTGGGTGGCGATAAAATAATTGTAAGTTTATAAAGCAAAAACTTTACTTGATTTTGCGGTGAAAATCCTTATATTAACGGCTGATTGGGCTTAAATTTTTTGCCATTTGATACGGCAATCAATAAAACCTAGCACCTACAGGAATAATTTGTGAAAGATATGGCAAAAAATGTTTTTTTATGGTTGGTGATCATCGCTGTGGTGGTCGTGATATTTGGTAATTTAGACCGCACGTCAAACAAAGCAGACTCGCTCAATTATTCGGCGTTTGTGGCGGCGGTTGCAGAAGGTCAAATTAAAAAGATTGAAATTGATGGGCAAGAAATTACAGGTACTAAGGCAAATGGTGCTAGTTTTGAAACCGTACGTCCTGCAATTACTGATAATGAACTGATGCCACTTTTGCGCAAAAATAATGTTGAAATACAAGGAGCAATGCCTGAACGTCAAAGTGTTGGTACTCAACTCTTCATTGCCGCTTTTCCAATTTTATTGATTATCGGACTATTTTGGCTATTCACTCGCGGAATGAGTGGTGGTAATTCAGGTGTGGGCGGTCGCAATCCAATGAGTTTTGGTAAATCTAAAGCTAAAATGCTTTCTGAAGACCAAATTAAAGTTACTTTTGCTGATGTGGCAGGCTGTGAAGAGTCCAAACAAGAAGTTGTGGAAGTAGTGGATTTTTTAAAAGACCCTGAAAAATTCACCAAACTGGGTGCAACCATTCCACGTGGTGTTTTAATGGTTGGTCCTCCAGGTACAGGTAAAACATTGCTTGCTAAAGCGATTGCTGGTGAAGCTAAAGTGCCATTTTTTAGCATTTCTGGTTCTGATTTTGTGGAAATGTTTGTAGGCGTTGGTGCAAGTCGCGTTCGTGATATGTTTGAACAAGCCAAAAAGAACGCTCCTTGTATTATTTTTATTGATGAGATTGATGCAGTAGGGCGCCATCGTGGTAGTGGCATGGGGGGTGGTCATGATGAACGTGAACAAACCTTAAACCAATTACTTGTAGAGATGGATGGTTTTGAAGGCAATGATGGCGTGATTGTGATTGCCGCAACCAACCGTGTTGATGTATTGGATAAGGCATTACTAAGACCGGGGCGTTTTGACCGCCAGGTAAGCGTTGGTTTGCCAGACATTAAGGGTCGTGAGCAAATTTTAAACGTACATTTGAAAAAATTACCTCAAACTATTGGCGTTGATGTTAATGCCTTAGCTCGCGGAACTCCTGGATTTAGTGGCGCTCAGTTGGCAAACTTAGTCAATGAGGCGGCTCTTTTTGCAGCTCGTCGCAACAAAACCAGTGTGGACATGAATGACTTTGAAGATGCTAAAGATAAGCTATTTATGGGACCTGAGCGTAAATCTATGGTGTTAAGTGAAAAAGAACGCCGCGCCACTGCCTATCATGAAGCAGGTCATGCCTTGGTTGCGCAATTATTGCCTGAGACTGACCCTGTTCATAAAGTTACTATTATGCCACGAGGTTGGGCGCTTGGAGTAACCTGGCAACTTCCCGAACAAGATGTTGTGAGTAGCTATAAAGATAAAATGCTGAACGATTTGGCAATTTTATTTGGCGGACGCATTGCTGAAGAAATTTTTATTCATCGTCAATCTACAGGCGCATCAAATGACTTTGAACGCGCTACCAAAATGGCTCGTGCTATGGTAACTAAATATGGTATGAGTGATAAAATGGGGGTGATGGTTTATGAAGATGAAGAAAGTGGTGGTTATTTTGGTGGTGCAACACGCACTATTTCTGAGCAAACTCAAAGACAAGTGGATGAAGAGATTCGCCGCATTTTAGATGAGCAATATCAAGTTGCTTATCGTTTGATTGATGAAAATCATGACAAAATGCATGCAATGGTTGAAGCCTTGATGAAGTGGGAGACCATTGACCGAGAGCAGTTCTTGCAAATTATGGCAGGGGAAGAGCCAAGAGAACCTAAGGAATATCAGCACGAAGTTCCCGAAGTTAATCGTGTGGTTTTGACCAAAACCGATGATGAACTGCCGCCTCCGCTGCCAACGGCATAATGAATCTTTTAATACCGCTTATCTTAAGATGGGCGGTATTGTTTTATCAGGAACAAGTTAGATAAAATAAATACAAACGCCAAGAAGGTTTATAAATTTTAAATGGATTATCGGCATTGGCTTATTAGTAATTCAGGACGATACTCAAAATGGGGCGCGTCATAACTTGCCCATTTTCCGCCCCAAATAAAACCGTGCTTTTCAAAGATTTTAACAACTTGCAGAAAATCCGAATCAGCAAGTAGCGATGATGGATAAGGACAAACCTTGTCTTCTGTGGTACAACCATCCCATCGCCAATACTTGTGTTGAGCTTTAGGTAGATGAAAATCCACCGCCACTCCAAAGCTGTGGCTGCTTAAACGATTGGTGCCTGCAATGGTTCGCCAATTAAAAGAACCTAAGGATTTGGCAACATATTTAGTTAATTTTGGGTTTTGAGCAATTTCATCACCAACCTTTTGCAACTGAAGACTGGCATTATTTTGCTGATTAAAACGAATTTTAATGTTGCCAGGTTTCCAATAAACATTAACTAAATTGTTCTGTACTTGAGTTTTTGTATTGCCGTACAGTGCCTTAAAAAATTTGTCATTACGCAGTCTGCCAGCGTCTTGATATTGTTTAGGTGGCGTAAAATCTAAAGAATAACGCTGTGACAACTGGTCGGCAACACTGGCATTTTTGAGTCTTTGAGTAAAGGGCTGATTAGAAACCTCGCCAACAGCAAGTGATGAGCCGTCTTTAAAATAAATGGTGCCATTTTTTACGGATGTAATGTTGGGATAAGCGTGAGTTAAGCAGTCAGCAACATCCGCAACAGCACAATGAATACTAAAAATCCCAAGTATTACAATTCCAAATTTCAACATAAACGTTACCTAAAGAATAATTAAAATAACTTGCAATCTACAAAGATTTTTAATAGCATGACTTTTTTTGGTTTTATCATCTCTATATTATGGCAAATTTTATACAAACACAATATAAACGCAGTAAAAAAATTATTAACATGGGAGGAACGCTAATTGGCGGTTTTCGGGTGGTGCAAAAATTAGGAGCATTAAAGAATGAACCACCGCGAGACAAATTGTCACCTTATGTGCAAACTTTTTGCCGCAAAATGGCAAAATCTTTTGGTGTTGAGGTGGTGCAAGTAGAACCTGTGCCGCAAACGCATGGGCTTTGGGTATCAAACCACATATCGTGGCTGGATATCCCTGTAGTGGGCAGCGTTGCGCCTGTGTTTTTTTTGTCTAAAGCAGAGATTGGTGAATGGCCAATTTTTGGACGACTTGCCAAAGCAGGTGGAACGTTATTTATTCAGCGCGGTTCAGGTGATACAGGCAGCGTTTCTGACCAAATGGCAAAATTTTTAAAAGCAGGCTCATCGGTGGTTTTCTTTCCCGAAGCAACCACGACTGATGGTAAAAAAATTAAAAAAATTTATGGCAAGCTTTTGCAAGCATCGATGGATACAGGGCTGCCAATTTGTCCAATGGTGATTGCTTATGTTAATCAGGATGGCACATTATCTGATGAAGCAGCCTATTATGGCAATAGAACGATGTTAGATAGCATTAAAAAAGTTGCTGATACCGATGGAATTACCGCTTATGTTTTGCCATTATCGCCAATTTATCCTGAAAATAAAACACGTAACGAACTGACAGAAATTTTACAACATGTTTTACAAGAAGGCTTGGATTCTTTGCATAAAAAAGTATTGAAAAATTCATAATATATTGATATTTTTATAAAATATATTTATAATAAAACACAGTCGGTGGTGTAGATTAAAGTTACTTCGAATTTCTATCTAAAGTCTTTAATCGTTTTGTTCCCCGACTTTTTTATTGGAAAATATCAAGATGAAAATAAATGCCAAAGCAACCATAAAAGATAAGGCTGTAAAATTAGCAGGCGGTTTTGGTTTATTTGCTGCTAAAAATTCGCCAGAAGCTGCTTTAAAACGGGCAGTAATGGCAAATTTATTGTGGGAAGATAATGCCTATCAAGATGGTAAATCGATTGCTGATACCATCAAAAAACTCATTCCAAAAACTCCCCCAGAAATCGTTTATCAAATTGCTTATGATGCTCGTCATATCCAAAAACTTCGTCATGTGCCATTGTTTATTGCTTGTCAAATGACGCGTCATCAAACGCACAGACCATTGGTTGGCAAGTTGCTTTCTAAGATTATTTTACGTCCTGATGAGCTGACTGAGTTTTTGGCTTTGTACTGGCAAGAAGGCAAAATACCAATTGCTAAACAAGTTAAAAAGGGGCTGGCAACCGCTTTCTTAAAATTTGATGCTTATCAACTGGCAAAATATAACCGCAAAAATACCATTAAACTCAAGGATGTAATGTTTTTGGTTCATCCTAAACCTAAAACAAATGAACAGGTACAGCTTTTTAAAATGCTTGCTGATAATACATTGCCCACACCTGACACTTGGGAAGTAGCATTGTCTGCAGGTCAAGATAAATATCAAACTTGGTGTAGGCTGATTACCGAGCATAAATTAGGAGCATTAGCTTATTTGCGAAATTTACGCAACATGCAAAAAGTAGGTGTACCTAATGAGCTGATTTATCAAGGGTTGTTATCATTAAATACCAAAAAGCTGCTTCCAATCAATTATTTGTCAGCGGCAAAACACGCGCCAGATTTTAATGATATTTTAGAAAAAATGATGCTACAAAGTTTGGCAAATTTACCCAAATTATCAGGACATAGTGTTTTTATTGTTGATGTATCTGGTTCAATGAACAGTAGAGTCAGTAGACAAAGCAATATGACACGTTTAGACTGTGCGATTGCAATGGCAATTTTGGCAAGTGGGCTGTGTGAAACAATCACATTGTATGCCACAGCAGGCAATGACTATACTTGCATTCATCAAACCCAAAAATTATCCAATCGAATGGGTTTTGGTCTGGGTAATGTTATTTTAAAGGCAGCTGATAATTTGGGTCATGGCGGAATTTTTACTCGCCAATGTTTGGAGTTTATTCAAAATGACCTGCAAAAACAGCCAAATTATCAAAAACCTGAACGTTTGTTAGTATTTTCAGATAGCCAAGATTGCGATAGAGTGTAAAAATTGCCCCAGCCATTTGCGAACAATAACTATATCATTGATGTATCTGCTCATACCCACGGCATCAATTATCAAGGGGTTTGGTCGGCAGAAATCAGTGGTTGATCAGAGCATTTTTTGCGTTTTATTGCGGCTTTGGAAAGTGTGATATTACCAATGGATGCTTTGTGATAAAATCATTTAATTCAATGATTGTATCATTATTTTACTATAGTGAACTTTTTTTGAATAAAAGATAGAATACATATCCAAAAATAAAAAAACTATCAAGGATATTGGTAAATTTTGTAGCTTTTGTAAATATTCTAGATTATTTAGAAATATGTTAATAAATATTACTACAATACTAACACAGAATGCCTTCAACCATTTATTGCCATAAATACGAGTAATAGTAGCAAATAAACTTGCTACTATTATAAATAGATACCATATGGAAGTTATTATTAAAAATTTCTATTATTTATTAATTTCAATTCATTTATATTTGGCTTGATTAAGATAAATTTACATTTTATCTGTAAAAGTTATCTAGTGTAAATCCTTTAAAAATTTTTTAAGCATAGCCAATCTATTATATAACTCATCAAAATCAGATTGATCTGCAGTTAGTTTTGAAAAATTATTGTATTTTTCTGAATAGTTTGGATAACGTAGACAATTATGTAAAAAAGAATATTTGGTATCTTTTAAAACCAAGTCAGTCATTTGTTGTTTTATTTGTTTTTTAACGATTTCATCAGAGGATAAAATATCAAGAAGAAAATTTGCAGCATTTTCCACACAATGGCTTTTATTTTTTTCTCTAAAATAAGGGTTTTTGGCATCAACCAAAGTAAATATTTTCGCTCGAATAGTTTTTTCCATTGCTTGTAATATAAAATAACAAGCCTGTTCAAATAACTCAGATTTAGCTAAAATTATTGCTGCCTTTTCATCAGCATTAGCTATTTGTTGGTAGTTATCGCTAATGATAATATTGTGTTTAAGTTTGCCAATATAAGTCATATTATTTCTCATTTTAGTGTTATTGCTACTTGCCCCTTTGGTGTAACCTTAAAAATCTGCACTTTAAACAGCACATCTTGACCTGCTAAAGGGTGATTAAAATCTACTTTAACCACATCATCACTGACTTCACAAACCACTCCTGCTAAGGTGTTTTTACCTTTATCGACAAATTCCATCACCATGCCAACTACTGGGTTGGGTTCAGAAAGTGAAAATTGAGCCTTTGAAAATGTTTGCACATTATCAGCATTCCATGTTCCAAAGGCTTGCTCAGGCGGTAAATGAGCAGTGCGCGTATCACCTGCTTTTAAGTTGATTAAAACCTGTTCAAAACCAGCGAGTAAACTTTCATCACCAATGGTTAAGGTAACTGGATTTTCACGACCAAACGTGCTATCAATAATTGTGCCGTTGGGTAGGCTGACTTCAAAATGCAAGCTCACAGTACTATCTTTGCTGATACGAATTTCTTCGCTAGGGAGAATGGGAGTGTTCATTAATTTAGTTATCACAGTTAAAAATTTGTGCTAGTTTAACATAAAATTTACTTTTATTTTATGGTGATAACGGATAAATAATCTGTGTATAAATCTTACTCATTAAACACAAAATACATACAAACTGTGATAATCAATAAGCCGATTTACGGTATGATAAAAGGGTTAAACGGAGAAAATGTATGAAAACTGTTTTATGTGTGATGATACCCAGTCTATTTATTTTAACCGCGTGCGCAACTAAAAATCATCACACCATCACACCCCCAACTATTGTCAAAGCTCCTGATTTTAGTAAATTATCCACTAAAAGCTGTCGAGGTGGTGAGTTTATCAACACACCTGCGGTGCTAAAACTGGATAAGCGTGGCAAGGTTACTGATGTTTATGGGTTAACCATTCAGGATAAAAAACTTGCCAAACAAATTACCACTCAATTTAAAAAAGCAATTTACACACCCTATAAACATAATGGCGTGCCAATTACTAGAAATTTAGATGTGGCGATTCGTTTAAAGTGTCCAGGCTAGTTTTAATGAACGTAAAAAAGGCGTTGTTTCACCTTTTTATTGTGTATTTTAAGAAATTTTGCGTTTATTTTCCAAAAACAGCATATCAATCACTACAAGTGCCATACCAACACAAATGCCAATATCGGCAATATTAAAAATAGGGTAGTGCCAGACGTCTGCGTAATGCACATGAATAAAATCAATTACATAACCATAAAAAAAGCGATCAATCACATTGCCAACTGCACCGCCTAAAATCATAGCTAGACCTACGGATAACAATTTGGCATTTTTGGCAGTTTGTTTGAGGTAGTGGGTAATAAAAACCGAAACCACAATCCCTAAAACTGCAAAAAACCACTTTTGCCAGCCGCCTGCTTCTGCTAAAAAGCTGAAAGCTGCTCCATGATTATAAGCTAAGGTCCAGTTTAAAATTGGTGAAATGATTTCCAACGTTTCACCCAATTCAAACTGATTATTGAAATAATGTTTGGTTATTTGGTCAAAAATAATTACAAAAACAGCTAGGGCGTAATAGCCCCAGACTGCTTTGGTAGGTTTGGATGAATTAGGCATACTGGCGAACTTCTCCTGACCCGTCTATATTATCAATACAGCGACCACAAAGCTCGGTGTGTACAGCGTGCGTACCAACGTCAGGTCGGATATGCCAGCAACGAACGCATTTTTCACCGTTGGCAGGCGTGATGGTAACGCCCAATTCACCTTTTTGCAGCTCTACATCACTAGTAATAAAGACAAAACGAGCTTCTGTACCTAGTTTTGTCAGAGCGTGATAGGTATCGACATCGCAACTGATGGTTGCTTTGGCAGTTAGGTTGCTGCTGATGAGTTTTTTACCGCGAGCATCTTCAATGGCTTTGTTTACCAAATCTTTAACCGCTAAAATATTTGCCCAATCATAAGGCATGATGTCTGTCATGGTTGGTGTTGGTAGCTCATACCATGTACTGGTAAATATGTATTTGTTTTCACCATCATCGGGTCGGATAAACAACCAAGCTTCTTGAGCAGTAAATGGCAAAATCGGGGCAATCCAGCGTACCAAGGCTTGAGCGATATGATATAACGCGGTTTGAGCAGAGCGACGCGGCTGTCCATCTTTTTTGGTGGTGTAGGTTCGGTCTTTAATGATGTCCAAATAAAAACCACCTAAAGCCTGAGAACAAAATACCGAAACAGCTTGTACTACTTGGTGAAAATCCATTTCTTCGTAAGCGCTTAAAATGGCTCTTTGGGTATCTTGAGCTTGTTTTAAGATAAATCTATCCAAATTAATAAGATTATCAAGTGCCACCCCGTCTGTTTTAATATCAAAATCGCTGGTATTGGCGAGCAAAAAGCGCAATGTATTACGAATGCGTCGATATGTATCTACCGCACCTGCAAACACCTTGTCGCCTGCGGTCATTTCGTAACGGTAATCACTAGATGCAATCCAAAGGCGTAAAATATCAGCCCCTGTTTTATCAATTTGTTTTTGTGGTTCGATGATATTGCCAAGCGATTTGCTCATTTTTCGCCCATTCATATCTACCACAAAACCGTGGGTTAAGACTTGTTTAAACGGCGCACGTGCATAAATGGCTTCGGATGTCAAAAGTGATGTTTGAAACCAGCCACGATGTTGGTCTGAGCCTTCTAGGTATAAATCAGCAGGATTGGTTAAATTTTCATTATTATTAAGTACCGCAAAGTGGGTTGTTCCAGAATCAAACCATACGTCTAAGGTATCATTAATTTTGTGATAATGCTGTGCATCATCGCCTAAAAAGTCCTGACAGTCCGCCTCAAACCACGCTTCAACCCCGCCTTTTTCAATTATTTGGGCGGCTTTTTCAATGAACTCATTGGTTTTAGGATGCAGTTCATCGGTGTCTTTATGAATAAAAAACGGAATGGGTACGCCCCAAGTTCTTTGGCGGCTGATACACCAATCGGGGCGACCCTCTACCATAGCTTCAATACGATTTTGTCCCCAAGCAGGCGTCCATTTGACTTTTTTGATATCATCAAGAGCTTTTTGACGCAGTCCCATTTTTTCCATACTGATAAACCACTGCGGCGTAGCACGAAAAATAATGGGTGTTTTATGTCGCCAGCAATGTGGGTAACTGTGGGTGATGGTTTTTTGGTGCAACAAATGCCCGCTAGCTTTTAGAGTGTCAATGATTTTGGGCTGGGCTTTGTAGATGTGTTCACCTACAAAAACTTTGGCATTGTCATTATATACACCTGTATCACCAACAGGATTTTCAACAGGTAAAGAATATTTGGTTCCTACAACATAGTCATCCACACCATGAGCAGGCGCGGTATGTACAAGCCCTGTACCGCTGTCGGTGGTAACGTGGTCTCCTAAAATTAGTGGCACTTGTCTATCAGCAACCAAAGGATGCTGAGCAAGACTGTACTCTAAATCTTGACCTTGAACAGATGCTATCACCCCTAAATTGGTAAGCCCCATCTCTTTTAGAGCGTCTTCTACCAGTGCAGATGCTAAAAGTAATACGCCTTTTGAAGTGTTTACAAATTGATATGCTTCTGTGGCGTTAAGGCTAATAGCTTGGTTAGCAGGCAGTGTCCAAGGCGTAGTTGTCCAAATAACTGCTTGGGCAGGCGCGCCATTTAAATCAACGCCTTTGATGTCTACCAAGTCAAAACCCACATAGATGGCGTCGGATTGTTTGTCCTGATATTCTACTTCAGCTTCTGCTAAAGCCGAGCCGCAGTCCAAGCACCAATTGACAGGTTTTAGTCCGCGAATGATGTGAGCATTTTCATAGATTTTACCAAGAGCGCGCACGATGTTTGCTTCTTGTTTAAAATTCATGGTTAAATAAGGATTTTCCCAATCTGCCAGCACACCCAAACGCTTAAAATCTTGTCTTTGTAAGTCAATTTGGCTTTTGGCGTATTCACGACATAGACGGCGAAATTCTCTGGCATCTACTTTTTGTCCAACCTTGCCAACCTTTTGTTCTACCTTTTGTTCAATAGGTAAGCCGTGACAGTCCCAGCCAGGAACATAAACAGCATCAAAACCTGATAAGTTTTTGGATTTGGTGATGATGTCTTTTAAGACTTTATTGACCGCATGTCCTAAATGGATTTGACCGTTGGCATAAGGAGGTCCATCGTGCAAAATGTATTTTGGTAGTCCTGATTTTTTGGCGCGTACTTTAGCGTATAAATCATCGTTTTGCCATTCTTCTAACCATTTGGGTTCGCGTTTTGCAAGGTCAGCTCGCATGGGAAACGGCGTATCTGCAAGGTTTAACGTATCTTTATAGTCAATTGCCATGATAATCTCAAAATAAAGAAAAATAAGCTATTATAGCCTAATTTTGTAATTTTAGGAATTATCAGCCGCTTGCTACTACAAAGATTGCTTGACATTATTTTAGACCCATATACAATAATTTGCCCAAACCATACACCATAGATATAAAAATACAATAGATATAAAAATGCTTCAATGACTAATTATCAAAAGAGCAATTTAATTATTTAATGTATATTTATTAATATGTTAACCCAATTATTCGTATATAAAAACCCGCCAACGCCAAAAGCAGATTTGAAAATTCATTTTAAAATGGTTTAAAAGTATAAAAAATTTTTATCAATATTGAAACCTTATCTTTGCGGCGGTAGAATAGGTTTGTTTTACAGACATAATTCACAAGATGCAATGATTAATATGATGTTTATAAAAAGCGCATGTATCTTGCAAATAAAAACAGTAAAAAGTTAAGTTTGTGGTGATTATTGGGGATTTGGTTTGGTAGATGAGCTTGTCAAAACTTTGATTGACTGCCCTGATTATGCCGCCCCAAAACGGGGTTTAACCGTTAAGGATTTTTTTGATGAAAGATTTTGCAATTGGTCAGCGGTATTTATCCGATAGAGAAAGCCAGCTTGGTCTGGGTGTGGTGGTGGATGTTGATGAACGTTCAGTACATATTTTATTCCCTCAAAGTCAAGAAACTCGCGTTTATGCTAAAGCCAGTGCTGCTTTGTCGCGCGTGGTATTTGGGGTGGGCGATGTCATCAGCGACCAAGATGGCAATGAATTTGTTGTG
This sequence comes from uncultured Moraxella sp., assembly GCA_916720335.1. Classification (GTDB taxonomy): domain Bacteria; phylum Pseudomonadota; class Gammaproteobacteria; order Pseudomonadales; family Moraxellaceae; genus Moraxella. The sequence goes on from CAKAQU010000026.1 coordinate 13,326, forward strand.
GCGCGTTGTGAAGAAATCGCTTGTGTGATGCGTTATCATTTAACGTGTGGTAAATCACTGATGGAAACTAGGCTTGGTGCTAATATCACCCTTGCTAAACCTTTAGAGCGACTTTTAGCAGGACAGATTGAAAATAATGCTTGGTATGATTTGCGCCAGGATGCACTATCGCTACAAACCATTTTATCACGCCATCCACTGCGCGGACTAATTGGGGCGAGGATGGATATTATCAAACATCAGCTGTATATTGCTCATGAAGTGGGAAAAAGGCTTGCCCCTAGAGTGCTTTTGGCAGATGAAGTTGGATTGGGAAAAACCATTGAAGCAGGACTTATCATTCATCAGCAGCTGGTTACGGGTAAGGCAAAACGGGTCTTGATTTTGGTACCTGATAGTTTGCAATATCAGTGGATGATTGAGCTAAAACGCAGATTCAATTTGGATTTTGCAATTTTTGATTTGGTAAGAACAGCATCCATCAAAGAACATAACCCAACTCAAAATGTATTTGCCACTGAGCAGCTGATTTTGGCAAGCATTGATTTATTATTAGACCATCATGATTTATATGAACAAGCCTACGCAGCAGGTTTTGACTTATTGGTTGTTGATGAGGCTCATCATTTGCAATGGGATGGCGAACAAGGTGGCAATGATAAATACGAACTGGTGGCAGATTTTGCTCAAAATGCCCAAGGCGTGCTGCTTTTGACAGCAACCCCAGAGCAGCTGGGTATTGAAAGCCATTTTGCCAGATTGCGTTTATTAGACCCACACCGTTTTGACGATTTGGATGATTTTGTGGCAGCACAGGATGCGTTTTCGGACGTGGCAAGTGTCGCAACTATGCTCATTGATGGCGTACCGCTCAGTCAAAAACAAATTTTAGCAGTCGCAGGGCTTTTAGGTTTCACCGCCGATAAGATTGCTGATATTAATGAAAATGATAAAGTACGCACTCAAATCATTAATGAACTTTTAGATAGACATGGCACTGGTCGGGTATTATTTCGCAATACTCGCGACAGTGTGCAAGGGTTTTTTGGACGTACAAGCATTGCTTATCCTTTGCCACTACCAGATATTTGGCAAAATTCTACCTATACACATGGTAAATTAAGAGAACAGCTGTGGGGCGAAGAAACTTTTGGAGATAACAGTTGGCTTGAGCATGACCCTAGAGTTGGTTTTTTAATTGGATTATTAAAAGACGAATTAAAATACAAAAAAGCCTTACTCATCGCCAGAAGCGGTCAAACCGTCGAAGATTTGGAATTGGTGCTGCGTTTGCATGCGGGGGTTAAAACCGCCATTTTTACTGAACAAATGAGTTTGTTAGAACGCGACCAAGCTGCCGCTTATTTTGCCGATGCTCATGGCGCACAAATTTTGTTGTGTTCTGAGATTGGTTCTGAAGGGCGCAATTTTCAATTTGTACAGGATTTAATTTTATTTGATTTACCTGCTAATCCTGATACACTTGAGCAGCGTATTGGGCGACTTGACCGCATCGGGCAGACAGGACAAATTCAGCTGCACGTTCCATTTGTCATGGGAACAGCTCAAGAGCGATTGTATCACTGGTATGACCATGCACTCAATATTTTTCATCAAATCAGTCCTACCGCCCAAACGGTGCAAGAGGCGTTTATTGCCGAATTAAAACCATTGCTTGAAGGAAAGGCGCAAACGGATTTTGACGAAGAGTTTGCAGCTTTAGTTGCTGATGCTAAGGCTTTACGCTTAGAATTAGAAGAGCAAATGCAACAAGGACGAGACAGACTGCTTGAATACAATTCTTGCCGTCCAAATGTTGCTGACCGTATTGCAAAAGCCATGCAAGAATTGGACAGTCAGCAGCTTTTACCACGGTTTTTAGATAATTATATGCAAACGGTTGGGCTTGATTATAGTGTGCAACGAAATGGTTCTTGGGTTATTCATCCGGTTGATGGAAGCGAAATAGAAGGTACGGGAGCGGAATATTTGCCAATTGGTGAAGACGGTATGACCCTGACTTTTGATAGAAATCAAGCCTTGATTTATGAAGATATGCAGTACATGACCTTAGAGCATCCTGTGGTAACAGCGTTACTCGAGATGATAAAATCAGGCACATTTGGTAATACTTCTGTGGCATTATTAAAATCATCAGCATTGCCACAGGGGCTACTTTTGATGGAAAGTCAGTTTAGAGTGGAAGTGATTGCGCCAGAGTATCTTAATTTATCAGCTTATTTGCCTAAACAAACACTTAGAGTGTTATTGACTGAAGGCGGTAAAGATTTAAGTAATGTTGCCACAGCTGACAAATTAAATCAGTTGATAGAACGTTTGGACAAAACCAAAGCTCGCCAAGTGGTCAAAGCAAAAACGGATGTTATTAACGCCTTGTTTGAACAAGCAAAAACAACCGCAAACCATGAATTGGCAGAGATTGGTCAAATCGCCTCTCAAAACTTTGGTGAGTATTTAGACAAAGAAATTGGCAGATTAACTCGCCTGCAAGCAGTCAATCCAAATGTGCGCGATGATGAAATTGCTGCTTTGCAAAAAATGAAGGATACGGGGTTGTCAGCATTAACCCAGTTATCACTGGTTTCTGACTGTATTCGAATTTTGGTATGCGTTAAACCCAGTTAATATAAGGAAAATCATGCTCCATATTACCCTAGAAATCAGTGAAAATATCACAATCAACAATCCTAAAATGCTGTTAAATAAATTAAATCAGGCACTGTTTGCGACGGGTCATTTTCGGCAGATAAACGATATTAAATCGCGCATTCACTACCCAACTTTAAGTTTGGTGGGCGATGATTGGCAGGCGGGTTTTGTAGCAGTAACTTTAAAACTTTTAGCGGGTCGTACCACACAAATAAAAAATAACCTTGCCGAAACTGTGTTAAATGTTTTGCAAGATGAGTTTGCCCAAGATGATTATGATAAAATTTCGGTGCAATGCAGTGTTGAGATTTTAGAATTATCAGATAACTATCAAAAAATGGCTGTATCATGAGTTTTGCAAAAGTAATCACCCGTTCAGTGGTTGGCTTGACCGCTAAAGAGGTTTTGGTGGAAGTGCATTTATCGCAGGGGTTGCCATCTTTGACGATTGTGGGGCTTCCTGAAGCATCAGTGCGCGAAAGTAAAGACCGTGTGCGTTCAGCAATCCTTAATAGTGGTTTTGAATTTCCTAATCGTAAACTAACCATCAATCTTGCTCCTGCTGATTTACCCAAAGATGGTGCAAGACTGG
>CAKAQU010000027.1 GCA_916720335.1 uncultured Moraxella sp.
AGCGTTTGGCGATGTACATTCAAGGCGTGAATAGCGTGTATGATTTGGTGTGGGCAGATGGTGAATTTGGTAAGATAACTTATGGGGATGTATTTCATCAAAATGAAGTAGAGCAATCAACTTATAATTTTGAACACGCCAACGTTGCCAAATTATTTGAATTGTTTGATTTTTATGAAAGTGAAGCCGATAAATTGGTTGGGGTAAATTTGCCATTACCAGCTTATGAAATGGTACTAAAAGCCAGTCATACTTTTAATTTATTGGACGCACGTGGGGCGATTAGTGTAACTGAACGCCAAAGATTTATTTTAAGGGTACGTACTCTTGCGCGTAAAGTTGCTGAAAGTTATGTCAAAGCTCGGGCAAGACTGGGTTTTCCGCTAGCAGATGATAAGCACAAACAAGAAGCACTAGAAAAATGGCTAGATAAACAATAGCGGGCGATTTCACATTTTAAGAATCTTAGAAGCATGATAAAACCTAATAAACTATTGCAAAATAATCTAGAAAAATGCCATGATTATTGTAAATAAAGAGTAAAAAATGACCACAATTCTATTTGAACTTGGCACAGAAGAGTTGCCACCAAAAAATCTAAAAACGTTGCGCGATGCTTTATTGCAAAATGTTAAAAATGCACTGGTAAATGCTGATATTACTTTTGACGAAATAAAAGCCTATGCTGCGCCACGCCGTTTGGCGGTGCAGATTTTTGCTGTAAGCGAAAAGCAGCCTGATAAAACTGAACAAAAAAGAGGACCTTCTGTTAAAGCGGCATTTGATGCAGATGGCAATTTAACCAAAGCAGGACAAGGTTTCGCTCAGGGTCTAGGTGTTGATAAAAATAAACTCATTACAATTCACACCGAAAAAGGCGACTATATTGGCTACGAAATACAGATTAGTGGTCAAAAAACAACCGATTTATTACCAGCAATTTTTCAAAAAGCCTTGGATGATTTACCAATCGCTAAACGTATGCGCTGGGGGGCAAGCAAGGAAGAGTTTGTACGCCCTGTCAAATGGGTAGTCTTGATGGCAAATAATCAAGTAATTGATACAATCATTCAAGGACATCAGACTTCAAATCAAAGCTGTGGACATCGTTATCACGCCCCAGAATTTTTTGACATACCTCATGCGAATGATTATGAAAGAATATTGTTAAATCATAAAGTTATCGCTGATTTTAATAAACGTAGACAAGATATCTTATCCCAAGTAGAGCAGCTAGCCAATAAAACCCAAGCGGTTGCTGTCATTCCTGATGAGCTTTTAGATGAGGTTACTGCGCTGGTGGATTTACCCATTGCACTGCTTGCCAGTTTTGATGAACGATTTTTGGCAGTGCCACAAGAAGCCTTAATCAGTACCATGCAATCTGACCAAAAATATTTTTGTTTAATAGATAACAATGGCAAATTAAAACCTAATTTTATATTTATCAGCAATATTGATAGCACTGATAAAAATCAGGTTATTTTAGGTAATGAAAAAGTGGTGCGCCCGCGCCTTGCCGATGCTGAATTTTTCTTTTTGCAAGACCAAAAACAGCCATTATTTGCGTTTTCTGATTCTTTGAAAAATCAGGTATTTCAGGATAAATTAGGTACAATTTGGGAAAAATCCGAACGCATTGCTCAGTTGTCTGCCTTTATTGCTGCCAAAATTGGTGCTGATGCCAAAAAGGCAACCAGAGCAGGCTTACTATCAAAATGCGACCTTGCTAGCACTTTGGTAGGTGAGTTCCCAGAACTACAAGGCATTGCGGGCACTTATTACGCTAAAAAAGATGAAGCACCAGAAGTGGCCGAAGCTATCTTTGAGCAATATTTACCTAAATTTAGTGGCGATGCTTTGCCAAATACACCAATTGGTATAGCGCTAGCGTTAGCAGATAGATTAGATACATTGGTTGGAATTTTTGGAATTGGGCAAGCGCCAACAGGCTCAAAAGACCCCTTTAGTCTGCGCAGAAATAGCATTGGTGTACTAAGAATTTTAATTGAAAAACAGCTTTCACTAAATTTAGCAGAACTTGTTGAGCAGGCAGCCTTAGCATATGGCGATAAAATTTCATCAGACACCGTGCAAAATGTACTTGAATTTTTTGCTCAGCGTTATCGTGCTATGTACACAGAGCAAGGCGTAGCGGTAGATACCATTATCGCAGTGCAAGAAATTAATACAAATGTACCATTTGATTTTGATAGACGTGTGCGCGCAGTACAAGAATTTCGCCAGCTTTCTCAGGCTAAATCTTTGGCTGAAGCCAATAAACGTGTGGCTAATATCTTAGCAAAAGCTGATTTTTCCGCTCAAGCTGTTGATGTGCAGTTATTGCATGAACCTTCTGAAGTGGCGTTATACCAAGCAGTTGCAGCAGCGACAGAAGCTACAAAGCCCATGCTGGATTCTGCCGATTATCAGGCATTATTGCTAACTTTGTCTCATCTGGATAAACCACTCAATGACTTTTTTGACCACGTAATGGTAAATGTTGATGATGTGAACTTGAAAAACAATCGTTTGGCATTACTAAGCCAAATCCGCATGCTGTTTTTAAGTGTGGCAGATATTGGATTATTGCAAGGCTAATTTAAAGCAGGGGGTATTAAGCTGGCAACAGTTTGACCAGCTTAAAATTACCAGCGAAAAAATGCCCCTGTAATCACAAAACCAATTGCCCAGATATTAACCAATAAAACATGAACACCCATGATTTTTAGGGTGTTTTTGTTATGAGTATTATTTTCTAGCTTTGCAACGACACCAAAACGAGCGCTCATGGCGGTTAAAATGGTTAAAACCAACCAAGTTAATTTGGCATGAATCAAAGCAGTTAAAGCGCCCATTGGCGACCACCATAGCGAAATTGGCAAAATATTATTTAACATATAAACGCCCGTTATCACCTGCACTGCCAAGGCTGTCATACCAAGTGGTTCATAGCTTTTTTCAAACGCTAAAAAACTGGCAACATCATTATTTTTAATAAAATTTGGCATTAATCGAATTAGTAGGTACAAATGTCCACCCACCCAAATTGTAGCGCCAAGTAAATGTAAAATAAGGGCTATTTTATGCATGATTTATCCTAGTTTGCTAGCTGTTTTTACGACCTTTGCGAAAAACAAATGAATCTTGATAAAAATCTGGATTTTGATTTTCTTTCCAAAAATAAGGTACGCCAAGTATTGGCAAAGGATTGAGCATTTGAGGGGTAACACCATCTTGTAAAAATTTATCCATTTGCCAACATAAACATTCATCAATAAACGCATATTTATCTTTTAATGATAGACCAAAAAATGTTGATGGTACATTGATAATAACGGTGTGGCTGCATAACGCTTTTCTAGGCGCAATTAGCTGTTCTAGTAGAGCGTGCCCAAAAATCATGATTTGAGCCTTGTCATTAGCTTTAGGATTGATGGGATTATGCCAATAAAAACGATTGTCCACCAAACAGTGCTGCCAGTCAAATTTTGCCAAAGAATCAGCAATCGCCTCGCCAATCATTTCATCGCTGACCACCAAAATTGCCCCATTTTCATCAAATACAGTGATGGTATCGCGAAGCCGATTTCGCTGATTGTTTTGGGTAAAATTTTGACAATGTTTATGGTTTAATAAAGCTTTGGTTTTGGGAAAATAAGACCAAATGCACGCTCCAAACCAGTCATGTAGATTGTTGCGAGTGGGGATTTTGTGTTGATGAAAGATAAATTGTTCGTAGGATGTGCCGTGAGGGAGGTCATCTTGGCTGGTAAAAGTTAATTTTTTGTCTGTATTGTGTATAGATATATTTAGGGTTTGACGAGTAAAATACGCGTTTAACCAACCAGCTAGGTTTTTTGGTGGATGATTTACTATTTGGGCATGTAGTGCTTGGTGGATATCCAAAAATGGTAAAAACCACATTGCTTTTTGGTCAATGTTGGCAAAAGATGAAATAAAGTCTTGCATATAATCGCTCTAATGATAGACATTTAGATTATATCACAGGATTGTTATTTGGTATTGTCCATAAAAATCCATACTATTATCATGGATATAATGTGTCAGTACAGACAAAATGCGCCACTTATTTTACATAAGGCAATTTTTTTAAGATTATGTTTTGATGGATTTTATGTTAATTTTATGTTAATTTTTTTAACTTTTATGTTAAAAGAAAAATAAAATAATTACAAAAATAACATTATAAAACAATTATTTAATAGTAATTACTTAATAAATAATTGATGAAATACCAAAGAAATGACACAATATTTCTATATCATGGCATTAAAATTGTGTATATATTTAGAACGATTAATAAAAATTTGTCAGATTATAAAAAATCAACATTTTAATCATTTATCCATAAAAAATGCAAAAAATATACCAAAATATGAATAATGGTGAAATGTGATTTGGTTGTTTGGTTTGTTGGATTTATCTTGTTTTTTACTTGATATGGCGATTGGATTATTTTTATGAGTATGTCATTTGGATTGGGTGTTAATCTTAACACATCACAAAAGCTCACCCCGCAAATGCAACAGGCAATTCGCTTGCTTGCATTGTCGCATTTAGAGCTGGAACAAGAAATTCAGCTAAAATTGGATAATAATCCATTACTAGAAAGAATAGAAGAAGAGCCAGAGATGGTCAGCCTTGATACGCCAACTTTTGATGATTGGACGGATAATAATTGGCAAACCAAAGGTGAAAAACCAGATAACGATGGTTTTGGCGATGATAGTGAGGCTGACAGTTACGATAAATTATCTCAAAACCAGCTTGATGGCGAGGCAACCGATAATGACTGGGATAATGTTTATGCAAGTGATGTAGATTATGATGGTGATTTTAATGTGCGTGGACAAATTGATGAAGAAATTGATGGGTATTTGGGAGCGACCAAATCAACTATTCAAGACCATGTACGTTGGCAAATGAATTTTAAACATCTAACTCAAAATGAACAAATCATCGCTGAATATTTGATTGATGCGATGGATGATTCTGGTTATATTCGCTTAAACATTGATGAATTGCACCAAAACTTAACTTTGATGGCATCTTTTTACCAATGGGAAAAAGAAATCACGCCTGCTCAAATTATGGCAGTATTAAAGAGCATTCAGGAGTGCTCACCAACAGGAGTGGGTGCAAGAAATTTAGCAGAATGTTTACGAATTCAACTAAATGAAAAAATTAGAGAAAATTTGGATTTGCCGTTTGCTGATGAGGCTTATTTGGTGTTATCAGCAACAAGTTATTTGGAAAATAATAATATCAAAGCATTAATGCAAGCAACAGGATTGACTGTGGATGAAATTAAAGGCGCAATGAGTCTAATTCGCACACTTGACCCAGAGCCTGCAACAAGTTTTTATCAAGAAGATGACAACCAAGAACAAGCAGTTGATGTCCCAGATATTTTGGTGATTGCTTTAAATCATAAAAATGGTGTATATCATAAAAAATCTTTAAAAGATACTCAAGATGCCAGCGCATGGAAAGTGGTATTAAACCCTGACATTCTGCCTCAATTAAAAATCAATCAAGAATACGCCAGCCTAATCAAAAAAGGAGATGAAAGCCCAAGCAATTTATACCTAAAAGAGCATTTGACGGATGCCCGATTGTTTATTCGTAGCATTGAGGAACGCAATCAAAATTTATTAAAAGTGGCAACCTGCATTGTTCAGCGTCAGCAAGGGTTTTTTGAAGATGGAGTACAAGCGATGATTCCAATGACTCTAAAAGATGTCGCTCAAGAAGTGGGGCTACATGAATCCACAGTTTCACGTTTAACAACCAATAAAACCATGCTAACCCCACAAGGGCTTTTGCCATTAAAATATTTCTTTTCATCCAGCGTTGGTAGTGAAGAAGGCGATGTTTCTTCTACCGCCATCAGTGCTAAAATTCGTGAAATGATTGCCTGTGAAAACCCCAAAAAACCACTTTCTGATGCCAACATTACCAAAGCCTTAGAAGCCGAAGGTATCAGCATTTCAAGACGCACTGTAACCAAATATCGCGAATTGATGAATATTCCATCATCAACATTGCGCAAACAAAAAATTTAATTTTATCATCTATCTATAAAAGTTGCAGTAAACTTTTTTTGGTAATTAATTTTTTATTTGTTTGCCATACGACTAAATCATCACTATCATCAGGAATTTGTAGAGCGGTTAAAAATCCATCAGCATAAGCATAGGTGTCAATGCAAATAAGCCCTTGATGTTGATATACCCGCCCATCTTTTTGCGTGGTATGTCCGCACACAATGGTTTTACCTGAAATGTGTGGCGTATCATGATGGTGTAAAGGTCGCCAGCGCAGACCAATTTCGCCTTGTTGTTTTAAAGCAAGATTGGGTTTTGGGGTGGCGTGTGTAAAGATAAATTTATCTGTTTCAAAATATTGATGACGAGATTTTAACCATCTAATATAATGGTGAGGAATTTTCAATAATCCATGCAAATCATCAGTCAAACCAAATGACCAAAGCGTGTTATCACCACCATAACGTAGCCAAAAATCCAGCATATCAGGATTGGTAAAATCAAGGTAAGCGTCTAAAAGCATTTGTTCGTGATTACCTAAAAGTGTAATTACTTGACAAATGGTTTCATAGGTCATAATTGTATCTAACACACCTTTGCTGTTTGTACCTCTATCAATCATATCGCCTAAAAAAATCAGTGTGTCAGATTTTTTAGGGTTGATAGTGTCTAAAAGAGCAATCAATTTGTCATTTGAGCCATGAATATCGCCAAAAGCATAAATACTCATTTTTTCTCCTTATTCATTGGTATAAATTTCATGAATTGCCCAAAGAATGTGTTCATCCAATATGGCGTTTTGCCCAAGTTTAGTATTCAACAAAGCTACAACCTCTTGTTTTTCTTGTTGTGTTTTTGGCTTGCTATTGCCTAAAGCGATGGCAATATTGCGCATAAATCCAAAATACCCAGCACGACGAATGGGTGAACCTTCAGTAAAGCTTAAAAAATCACTTTCTTGCCACTGCCAGAGCTGATTTAGAGTAATATTATCTAAATGATGACGGGGAGCGTAATCGGCAACCAAACTGATTTTGGCGTATCGATTCCATGGACAAATTAACTGACAATCGTCGCAGCCAAATACTCGATTGCCGATTGCTTTGCGATATTTGATATCAATACTACCTTTGTGTTCTATAGTTAAATAAGAAATACACGCCTTAGCATCAACAGTATAAGGGGCAATAATAGCTTTTGTAGGGCAAACATCAATGCATGCATTGCAAGAGCCGCAATGACTAGAAACAGGCGTACTGGTGTTTTTTTCCACCAAATCTAAACTGATAAACAATTCACCCAAATTAAAAAAAGAACCTGCTTGACGATTGATAAGCAAGGTATGTTTACCCGTCCAACCTAGACCGCACGCATCAGCTAAAGGGCGTTCAAAGATGGGGGCTGAATCACTAAATGGGCGAAAGATAAAATCATCTTCAGCGCCCACCCCTAGGCCTTGCCAGTTTGGTAATTCATTTTGAATTAAATGAGCTAGAGTTTTTAGTTTTTGCCGCATCGTTTTATGGTAATCGCGACCTCGGGCATAACGAGCGATGATGGCGTGGTTGGGTTTTTGGTTATCACTAATGGTTCTGGGTTTTGGAAGTTCGTGCAAATAATCCATGCGAACACTGATGATGGTTTTCGCACCTGCAACTAAAAGACTAGGATTGGCGCGTAAATGATGATTTTCTTCTAAAAATTTTAATTCACCATGTAAATTTTGTGATAAGCGTGCTTGTAAATGGGTAGTGGATTTGGCAAATAAATCATGGTGCACGGATAAAAAACCACAATCACTAAAACCTAAAGATAATGCTTGAGTTTTTATCCATGCTTTTATTAAGGCTTTTGGACAGGCTGTTTCAATTTGTTTTGCTGTAGTCATGTCAAAATTGTCCATTTTAACAAAACTTATGTTAAAAAGCATAATAATTTAAAACCACCATACCTATTTTTAGACTATTTGCCGTTACAACTTTGATTGATTGCGTCTAGTGTTCTTTGACGACGAGAACTGATTTCTTGGTCATTTAGATACACACGTTCACCTTTTGCATTGGTTTCATAAACACGTCCGCCTGTGCTTAAATTAGCAAGGTTGGCACGCATATTTTGACAGTGTCTTGCCATTTCGTTGGCTTGTTGCTCTTTGACTTGTTTTTCAAGTTCAGCAATTTTTTGACTGTCAGCAGCTGTTGGCGCTGGTGCAGTTGCATCAGGGAGCTGGGCTTGTTGTCCTGCATCAGAAGTGCGCCCATCACTGCGCATTTCTAAAGTTTCGTATTTGCCATTTTTGGGTTGAATTTGCGAATACAAGACTTCGCCTTTTTTACCAACACTTTTATAAACAGTGGTGGTCGCACCATTGGCAGCAGAAAATAAAGTACCCAAACACACAATACCGACTGTTAATAAAGGGAATTTCATCAAATTTTCCTTCTAAAATGAAGTTTTTACCTTTGTTAGGTCAAACGTTTGATTATTTTTTACATAAAGTTTTTTATATTATCGCAGCAAATACAAATAAAAGACAAGACCGATTAGGCATATAAAACTTGGATTTATCGCTTTTATGGGTCAGTAGATTAAAAATAAATCAAATTAACCAACATTTATTTGGGCGTTGTCTGTAAAATAAATTTTTTGATTGGCCAGTCTGTATAATTGGCTGACTAATTTGCTTTATTTACCAGCCTATCGGGTCAATATCTATAGTTAGTTTAACATTTTTTGATGTAGGTAAATAAGGCATTTGATACCAATATTGTGATAGTATTTCATGTAAATAGCGACGATTTTTAGCCAAAATTAAAAGCTGTATGTAGTAGCGGTTGTTCTTTTTAGCAACCGCAGCAGGTATTGGCGCAAGCACCATAAGTTCATCATTTTGAGGTAATGTGTTTTTTGCACCCATAATTGCAGCATTGGCAAGTTTTTTTTTGGTACTACTTGCACAAATTATGGCTGCGTGGCAAAAAGGGGGAAGGGGCAACTGTTTTCTTTCAATAAGTAAATCGTGAGCAAATTTATGATAACCCTGTTTGATTAAATCTAGCAATAATGGGTTATTTGGTTGATAGGTTTGAACTAAAACCCTACCAGGTAAATCGGCGCGTCCCGCTCGTCCTGCTACCTGTAAAATCAGTTGAGCGGTGTGTTCTGGCGAACGAAAATTAGGTGATAAAAAACCTTGGTCGGCATTAGCAACCACCACCAGTGTAACTTGATGAAAATGATGACCTTTAGCAATCATTTGCGTGCCAATGAGTATCATTGGGTCGCCTGTATTGATTTTTTTACCTAATTCGTACCATGAACTTTTTCGGCTCATGGTGTCCTTATCTATTTGTATGATGGGGTAAATGGTGTCAGTGGCTTGTGGATTGGCAAATAAAGCGTGCAATTCCTCATATAACTGGGTTGTGCCTTGCCCCAAATCAGCAAGATTTTTACTTTGGCAATCGGGACAGATTTTTGGGGTGATGATTTGATAACCGCAATGATGACATTTGAGATAATCATACAAATAACTTGAATTGATATGCGCAGGTTTTTTTAGGTGGTTTTTGTGCAAGGTTAGATGACTGCTACAATTTGGACAATTGGCTTGCCAGCCACACGCTTGACACAATAAAATGGGCGCAAAACCACGACGATTTAAAAAAATCAGCACTTGTTGCCCTTTTTTTAGTGTTTGACGAATCAAATCAATGGTTTTTATCGCAAAATGACTGTGATGAAATTCTCCAAGTACATTGGTATAATCCATCACACCACGACGCATATCAATCAGCTCAAGTGTTGGCGGTTTAGCATTGCCAGCTCGCTGGGTTAGTTTAAGTTCAGTAAGTTTGCCATCTTGTACAAGTTTGATGCTTTCTAGACTGGGAGTGGCTGTTCCTAAAACTACAGGAATTTTTTTGATATATCCCAAGTAAAGAGCAGCGTCGCAGGCGTGATAGCGCAAATGGTCTTGTTGTTTAAAAGACGCATCATGTGCTTCATCAATAATAATTAATCCAAGATTGGCAAATGGATAAAATAAACTTGACCGTGTGGCGATAATGATTTGAGCTTGACCATTTTGGCAATCTATCCAGCCGTCAAGTCGCTGTTTATCATTTAATTTGGAATGTAAAACCACAATATTGGCACAAAACCGCTCAGAAAAACGTACTTGACTTTGGGGGGTTAAGCCAATTTCTGGTACTAAAATTAGGGCTTGCTTTCCCATTTTAAGTGTTTTATCAATGACTTGTAAATAAACTTCCGTTTTGCCAGAACCTGTGATGCCATCCAACAAAAACCCTTGGTATTGATGATTATCCAAAGCTTTATGAATAGCATTTACGGCAATTTGTTGTTCTGAATTGAGTTCTAAGGCAGGCTGATTAAGTTTTGGCGGATTGATTTTTACATCGGTTAAAATATCCTCAACAATCAAACCAGCATTTTGAAATAAAATTAAATTTCGTGTGCTTACACCAAGATTTTTTAGACGTTGTTTATCACTATTTGGATAGTTTTTAATGATTAAAAAGTCTGACCATTGTTTTTTAGCGGTTTTTTTGATTTTTTTTTGTACAAAGTTGTCATCACTAGCTTCTGCGCTGATGTGCCAAATTTTGGTTGTTTTTTCTATAGATTCGCCTTGCAATAATAAGGTTGGTAGCATGACTGCCAATGTTTCGCCGAGTGGATAATGATAATAACTGGCAAGCCATTTGGCAAAATCTAACTGTATTTTATTAAAAATGGGTTTTTTATCAATAAGTTGTAAAATATTTTTTAATTTTTGACTGTCAATATCACTCTTATCTTTATCAACATAACCCAAAATCATACCAATTAAGGTCTGACGTCCAAAAGGCACTTGTACACGCCGACCAATCAAAGTGTCTGTTGAGGTATTTTTGATATTTGCAAGACAGTTTTGAGGGCATAAATAATCAAACAGCGTATAAAGTGGTGTGGGTAGGGCAATTTGTAAAAGTTGATTTTCTGGGTCAAACATAGTTGTCATAATGCATACTTTTTAGTTTTTATTATTATAAACAATAAATCATAAAATAAAGAATAAAAAACGCCAACTAAGTATTTACTTAAATTTGGCGTTAATTTGACTGACAGGAGTTTTTTTAATAACAATTATTCAATGTATAAAATTGCTTCAATCTCTACCAAAGCACCTTTAGGCAGGGCAGAAACTTCCAATGCAGCACGGGCAGGGTAAGGGGCAACAAGACGACTTTCAAAAATTTTATTGAGCTCATCAAAGTCGCTTAAATTTGCCAAAGATACATTAAATTTAACAACATCACTTAAACTGCCGCCAGCAGCTTTTGCAATTTGTTCAATATTGTCAAAGACTTGAACTGCTTGTGCATAAAAACCGTCTTTTAGAGTCATGGTGTTAGGGTCCAGTCCAATTTGTCCTGAGATATAGACGGTTTTTCCTGTGTTTGACACTTTAACAGCTTGAGAATAGGTGCCAACAGCAGCAGGAGCATTGGGGGTGTGTATGATTTCTTTAGTCATAAAAATCCTTAAAAATAATCAGTTATTGATATAAACGCATGATGTTAGGATAGCCTAAAATTTGGCGTAGTTTTTCAATAGCTTGGGATAAATGAGTTCTTGAGCGTACAATCACTTGTAGGGTGGTTGTGCCAATTTTACCTTTAATGGCTTTTTCATCTGCTTTAACCGATGTGCTTTCAATGCCAACATTCATCGCTTTTAATTCATAAATAACCTGACTGATTTGTTCTTCATTTAATAAAGCAAAAATTCGTAAAGTCGCTGAAAAGTGCAATTGTTGCGATTTATGGTCAATATTGACGTCTTTTTTCCAATTCATCTGAATGATTTGGTAAGGGTTATCAGCACGAATGGCTTCAAGTGAATAACATTTATGACGATGAATAACTAAGCCTTGACGGGCGGATAAATGACCAACGATGCTATCGCCATAAATAGGGTTGCAGCATCGACCAAAAGTAACTTCCACGCCTTTGACACCCGCAATCAAATGACGCGATTGAGTGATTTCATTGCCATCGGCAATATCGACCTCTTCACTAAACAATCGTGATACTACAAGCTGTGGTAATAACGAACCTGTGGCAATTTGCATAAATAATTCGTCTTGGGTTGCCACGCCACGCCACGCCAAAATATCATTCCAGTCATTTTGATTTAAACTATCAATGGTTTTATCGTAATTTTTTAAGGCGCGCATAAGAGCTTCTTTGCCATAATGAACTTTTTGGTCGTCTGGCAGATGTTTTAAAAATTTTAAAATTTCATTGCGCGCTTTGTTGGTGGCAATAAAACCAAGCCAATCAGCTTTTGGTGTGGCGTTTTTATCAGTTTGGATGTTCACGCTGTCGCCATCAGCAAGCACCAATCCAAGCTTGCCATGTTCGCCATTAATGTCTGCGCCAACAGCAATGTTGCCTATCATGGGACCTACAGCATAGGCAAAATCTAAAGCAGTCGAACCACGCGGTAATTCATAAGCTCGACCTTGAGGACTGTAACAAACAATTTTGCGTTCATGCAAATAGTTCATTAGTTCATCAATGACCGCCAAGGATACATCATCATTATCACTTTCACCACGCGCGTTTAACAGCTCCTGCATATTTCTAAGGCTAGCTTGCACGACAGATTGGCTCATATCGCCTTTATCACGACTGATAACACCAAGACGTGATGCGTCTTTCATGCGTTTGGTCAGTAATAGGACTTTGATGTAATTATAGTTTTCTTCATAAATTAGACTTAAAGATTGATTGCCACCTGCTAAGGGTTTTCGGATATGATCTTGAATGTTGCGGTCAGCGATTTGGTATTTTTGCACTAAATAAAATGCCAATTTGTCACAAGCACCAATATCATCAAGCACCACTTCAAAATCGTATTGGCGAATAAGACGGTTAATTTCGCCACGATTTTTAAAAAATTGCCGGTACATGGAAGTGCGGTTATCCAAAACTTGGACGTGACCTGACAGACCAAGTTGGGTAAGTAAATCTTGCAGATAAGTACTGATACTGATTTTTTGAAAATTTCGCCCCAAGCCATGTTGTAGTAATTTATCATTAAATTTGGTGTACATGACAGGGTTTAAATTGCGGTAACATAAAAGTTCAATATAATCTGCAATGTCATTTAGACCCATGATGCGTGCAAAAGGGATGTAGAAATCCAGCGTTTCTTGGGCGGTGGATTTTTGTTTTTCTTCGCGTACAGCGTCAAGCGTAGACATATTGTGTAAACGGTCAGCAAGTTTAATGATTAGCACGCGCGGGTCAATGATGGTTGCTGCCAAAATTTTATGAAACGTTGCTGCTTTGCTTTGCTGTTTGCTCATACTAGAAGATTTTAGTTTGGTAACACCATCGACCAGTCTTGCAACCACCTCACCGAATTCATCTTTAACTATCTCACCTGTAACTTCCGTATCTTCAACCGTGTCGTGTAAGATGGCAGCGATGATGGTATCTCTATCTAAACCAAAACCTGCTAAAATTTCAGCTACAGCAAAAGGGTGGGTAATGTAAGGTTCGCCTGATTTGCGTTTGTCTTTAAGGTGGGCGATGTCGCCAAAATGACAGGCGCGAACAATGTCTTTTTTTTCATCTTCAGCTAGATAATTGACAGCGTGCATCAAACTGGCTTTTGCCTCATCAACCAAAGGGTGGCTCATGGTACTTGGAATATCGTGCGGGCGGTAATTGGCTAGCATGGCAATCTCACGGTCAAAAGAGATAATAAATCAATTTTTATCAAAAAAGTCAATGCTTTTTAAAAAGTGTTACAATTTCTAAGAGTGATTTTTAACCATAAAAAAAGCCATACTACAACAAGTACAGCTTTTTTATTTGGATTTGTCAGTAAATAACGGTTAGAAACCGTGATTGCCCATCAAAATCATCTCAAAACTAGGCGGCTCTCTTTTGATAAAATTTTCATCAGGCTCATCTAAAATTGCACGCGTTACACTGCCTTCAGCGATTTCGCGTAGGGCAAGTACTGTTGGTTTGTCGTTTTCTGGGGCAACCGTTGGTTCAACGCGACCCAAAGCAAGTTGGCGCGCACGACGACTGGCAACCAAAATCAACTCAAAACGGTTATCTACATTTTTTAGGCAATCTTCAATTGTGACACGAGCCATGATACACTCTTAAACTAACAAATTAATAATCTTTCATTATAGCATATTTTTTATTTGCTATAAAGTTTTTGATAAAACTAAATAATCAACTGAGTAAATCGCTGATTAACTGTTGATTTTTGGCGCTTTGTTTAGTAACTTGTAATCGGTAGGTGCAGACGATGGACTGCAGTTCATTTAAAGCTTGATTAAAATCATCATTAATGACGATGTAGTCAAAATTGACGTATTCTTGCATCTCTCGAACTGCGCCTGCCAAACGTTCTTCGATGACTTTTAGGGTGTCTTGAGCTCGGTTGGATAGGCGGCTGCGTAAGGCTTCACGGTTGGGTGGTAAAATAAAAATTAATACAGCATCTTTCAACTGTCTTTTTACTTGTAAAGCGCCTTGCCAATCAATTTCTAAAATTACATCAACACCTGCATTAAGCAAATCATTGACGGCGGTTTTGCTTGTACCATAATAATTACCAAAAACTTCAGCGTGTTCTAAGAATTCAGCTTCACCAACCAAACGCATAAATTCTTCTTTGTTTGTAAAGTAGTAATGTTCACCATCAATCTCGCCACGTCTAGGCTCTCGGGTGGTGTGTGAAACACTAACAACTAGATTTTTGGTGGTCGCTAAAAGTTCTTTAACCAATGATGTTTTGCCTGTGCCTGATGCGGCGGAAATAATAAACAAAGTTCCTACTGCAACACTCATAGATTGCCCTTACCTTAAAAGTTAAATAAAGCAAATAACCACTTTTAAAGTGGCTATTTTTTAATCAATCTAACACGGTTTTTTCGCCAGATTTCCAATTATAAGCACCATATAGAGTCATTTGCATTTGACGGGTGCAATTGTGCAACATTGCTTTTTTATCGGCTTCTAGTTTTTCGTTAGCATTAGCGTCGGTTAAAGTTGGCATATACGTTAAATCTAGCCAATCAATAATCCATGAAAAACTTAAATTTACACCAATTTCAGCAAGTAAATAGCGGTCTTCATCATTGATGTGGCTAAAACCAGGTTGTAAAGCAAGGTCGGCACTCATGACCTTAGCAAACGTTCTAAGTTGCTCAGCAATGGCAAGTCGTACCGCTTTGGAGCCGCCAAAACGTTCGCTGGCGATAAACTGCCAATAACGAGGTTGGGCATCCACCGCTTTAAAGAACAATTGCACGCTTTTAGCGATTTGGTTGTCATGTGTGCGTTTGCGCCCAAATTGCATATGTTCACGTAAAGTGGCTAAAGCTTCGCCTAGTTCATCTTCAACCAAAGATTTACCAAGCTCCTCCATGTCTTCAAAGTGACGATAAAAAGCGGTTGGTACAACACCGACTTGACGGGTAACTTGACGTAAACTAATAGAGCTGTAAGACTGACCCGCTATACATAAATCAAGAATGGCATTATAAAACGCTTGTCGGGTTTGACGTTTTTTTTGTTCGCGACTCACCTTGGTTTCGGTATTTACCATAAATAGCAACCTTTAAAATAACTTATAGTTTTATATACAAAAAATTTCCCGTTAGGGAATGATGCCCATGTATATTGTTGAATTAATGAATAAAAATATCCAAAAAATTATTTGGATCATTGTTTATTTGTTGATAATT
This sequence comes from uncultured Moraxella sp., assembly GCA_916720335.1. Taxonomy (GTDB): domain Bacteria; phylum Pseudomonadota; class Gammaproteobacteria; order Pseudomonadales; family Moraxellaceae; genus Moraxella. Next base: position 15,862 of record CAKAQU010000027.1, read on the forward strand.
TTGCTAAAGCAACATTTGAAAATTGCTCACGAAATGCCGCCCATTATATCATAGTTGTTTACTCAAAAAAATACGTCAATACAACTTTAGCAGGATTAGCATGACTGTTTTGGCGAAGAAGGTCAGTGGTTATTTTTTGTTCATGAATTTGTGTTGATGGGTGCTTTAAAATATTGAGTGCGTGTTTACCGATATTTTCAGCATTGGCATCGTGCTGTAGTAGCTCTGGCACGATGGGTTTTCGGGTTTGATTAAATGATAAAATATTGGGCAGGCATACATAAGGAATCTTAACCAGGCGCTTGGCAAGTAAGTAAGTAAAGCGATTAACTTTATACACGACAATCATTGGGCGGTGTAATAGCAGTGCCTCTAACGTTGCCGTACCCGATGCTAAAATAACAAGAGAGCTTATATTCATGATTTCTTGGCTAACGCTTAGGTTCTGATAATTGGCGGCTGACGCATTTGCAGAAGATGAACAATCATCGATATCAAATTGAGATTTTTGGTTAAAAATAATGCAAATTTTAGCGGACAAAGCAGGCGCAGTTTCTTGGATGAATGACTCAATGAAGTCTTTATGTTCTTG